>CAYGED010000029.1:0-9575 GCA_964348555.1 uncultured Coxiellaceae bacterium | reverse complement strand
CCCCTCCTCCGGCAGTCATTTTTCTTGCTAAGTTGTAAAATTTACAATGAAGATGTTAGTTTTACATTCACCGGAGGCCAGCAACCCTACTTTTCTCGCGGCCTTAAGTCCCCTTCCCGCTCTTTTTTCTTATTCGGCCCTCGTATAACCGGAAAAAGTACCTGGTTAAGGCACACTTTTAAAACGATAAATGCGAAAGTGTGTACAACCAACCGGGGAAAATACCCAATAATAAAACGCCCAATCCGTTAATCGTGATGGCGATTTTGATATCGAGCGGGTATTGCACAGGCACCATGGGCGGACCGTCTTCGAAATACATGACTTTAATCACGCGAATATAATAATAAGCGCCCACGATGGCGAACAACACGGCAAGCACGGCGACCCACACTAAGTGAACTTCAATCAACGCTTCCAACACACCCACTTTGGCCATGAAACCGACCAACGGTGGCACACCGGCCAAAGAAAAAAAGATGAGCAGCATCATAAACGCCAACCACGGGTTTCGATTATTGAGACCGGTAAAATCATCAATGTTTTCAGCTTCCAATCCCGCCTTACTCATTAAAATAATCATGCCGAAAGCGCCAATGGTCATGAAACTATAAGTGATGATGTAAAACAAGGCAGCCGCATAACCGCGCGGCGTCGCACACAAAATACCGATCAGCATGTATCCCATGTGAGCGATCGAGGAATAAGCCAACAATCGCTTGATATTCGTTTGCACAATCGCCGCAAAGTTTCCAATACCCATGGATAACAATGCAATCACGATCAACATGTCTTGCCATTGAACGTGTAAGGTGGGCATTGCGATCACAAATAATCGAATAAACAGGGCAAACGCAGCAATTTTTGGCGCCGTTGAAATAAACAGTGTCACGGAAGAAGGTGCCCCTTCATAAACATCGGGAACCCACATATGAAAGGGCGCCGCACCCAATTTAAATGCAACCCCTGCCATCACAAAAACAAGCCCAAAAATGAGAATTAAATTATGACTGACCGGAATGGAAGAAATCGCGCTTGCCACATCCAGCATGCTCAGACTTTTAGTCGCGCCAAACACCATCGATAAACCGTAAAGCAACATGGCCGACGCAACCGCACCGATAATAAAATACTTCATCGCCGCTTCAATGCATCGCGCTTTTTTGCGGTGCATCGCAACCATCGCATAAGTTGGCAATACCAACAACTCAACACCCAAAAACAAGGAAAGCAAACTGTACGAAGAGACCAGCAACATCATGCCCAACATCGACAATAAACCTAATACGTAAAATTCGGTCGGAGGGATTTTTCGATCCTCATTGTATTCCCGTGAATAAAGAAAGGTGAAGAAAACCGACACATAAATAAACGTCTTGAGCACAAACGCCAATCGATCCAATATGAAACTATTGTGAAACGTAGACACGATCACGCCACCATCAAACGTTTTAAAAACATGCCAGGTCAACCAACCCAAAACAATCAAAGTAATTTGAGACATAAAATAAGGCAGCTGGCGTGATCGAGGAAAGAAAACACCCAGCATCAAAATCAATAACGACATCCCGAGCACAAACATCTCCGGTATCACCGGGATAAAATTAGGTAATGATGGCGTCATTTTTCTTGCCCTTATAATCTAGACTGCAAGCTCACTTGCAGTAAATGTTCTATCGACGCATGGTAAACGTTCAACAAGGAATTGGGGTAAACACCAATCCAAACGATACCGATCGTAATTAAAATAAAAATAATGGCATCGGAAACGCCAATGTCTTTCAACTGCTCAACACGTGGATTGGTAACCGCACCAAAAAAAACGCGTTTATACATCCACAAGGTATAAGCCGCACCAATGACCAACGTTGAGGCCGCGAAAAAGGTGACCCAAAAACTGGCTTTAAATGTGCTTAAGAGAATCATGAATTCACCAACAAAACCCGACGTACCCGGCAAGCCCACGTTCGACATAGCAAAAATCATGAAAAAAACTGCAAAATACGGCATGGTTTTGGCAATACCGCCAAAATCGTTGATGTAGCGCGTGTGCAACTGCTGATACAACACACCAAACGCCAAAAACATAGCACCCGCACCAAAAGCGTGAGAGATCATTTGCATCATCGCACCTTCTAAACTCATAAATGCATCTCGCATATTTCCGGTGTGTTGAACGATCACGTACAACATGAAAGCGCCCAAGGTGACAAATCCCATGTGCGCGACCGAAGAATAAGCAATCAGCCGCTTCATATCACGCTGAGCAAGCGCGATGAAGCCGATGTAAACGATGGCAATTAGCGACAATACAATCATCAGCCAATCCAAATGACGGCTCGCATCGGGCAAAATGGGTAAACTAAAGCGTAAAAATCCGTAGGAGCCGAGTTTCAGCATTAAAGCCGCCAAAACGACCGAACCTCCCACCGGCGCTTCCGTGTGCGCGTCGGGCAACCACGTGTGCACTGGCCACATTGGCACTTTGATCGCAAAAGCAATTAAAAATCCGATAAAAATTAAAATTTGCACGTGCAAAGACAGGTGCAAATGATAATAGTCCAATAGATAAAAAGAGCCTGACGTCATTCTCAAATATAAAAGAGAAACCAGGAGCAAGGCCGAACCAAAGAAAGTATATAAGAAAAACTTCATCGCGGCATACGATCGTCTTTCCATTCCCCACACACCAATACTGAGATACATGGGAATGAGCATGGCCTCCCAAAAAAAGTAAAACAACATCGTATCCAACGCAGAAAAGACGCCAACAACCGCGCCTTGCATCACTAAAAACGCTGCCAAATATTGGCCGACTTTTTTGTGCACCATGGTCCATGAGGCCAACACAATTAATAAAGTCGTAAAGCAGGTCAGCACAACCAACGGCATTGAAATGCCATCCACACCCAAGTCGTAATTAATTTTTAACGCAGGAACCCATGACAAATGATTGACAAATTGCATCTCGGCAGTGTTCGGATTAAAGCCCAAATAAAGAGGCAGACACAAACCGAAACAAACCAGCGAAATAATCAGTGTCAGCGTTCGCGCAAGATTGGCGCGATTTTTTGAGCCCAGCAAAGCAACGGGAACCGCTCCAAGAATCGGTAACCAAATTAATACACTCAACAATGGCCATTCAGACAAATTCATTTCACGCCAACACCAACCAAATTAAAAATGCCAATAATCCGAGGATCATGACAAAAACATAATGATAAAGATACCCGGACTGCAAGCGCTTCATCAACTGCGCGACTCGAGTTGTGCCTCTTCCCGACCCATCGACCATGAAGTGATCCAACAATTTCATGTCTCCAAACCGGTAGAAAAATTGACTCAACGATAAACCACCACGAACGAAAAGTGTCCAATTTAAAGCATCGAACCCATATCTATCCACCAAAATGCGATGCAACCACGGAAAATAACGTTGCAGATAAACAGGCATTCGCGGCATCACGATCACATTGAACCACGCTACTATCACACCGCCAGCTGAAAACCAAAACGGAGCAGTCAATACCGAATGGGTCGCCATTGCAATAGCACCTTGAAAATGCTCGGCCATGGTTTTTAGTACATCATATTGTGGCAACACATAAATACCCGAACCCAATAAACCAGGCTTTTTATATAAAATCCAATTAATCATTAATCCACCCAAAAATACCGATGGGATAGCCAGCGCCAACAACGGCCCACGCATCGTCCACGGAGTTTCTTTGAGGTGCGCGCGCAATTCCGAACTCATTTTCTCTTCCGTATGGAAAGCCATGAAAAAAGCTCGGAAAATATAATAGCCGGTTACAAAAGCCCCGAATAAAAGGCAAACATAACCATATTCAGCGCCCGGAATCGTAGACAGATGGACCGCGTCAATGATCGAATCTTTCGAATAATAACCTGAAAATGGGGGAATGGCGGATAACGCCAACGCACCCACTAAAAACATCGCATAAGTCATCGGTAGGTATTTCTTGAGATTCCCCATCTTTCGTAAATCTTGCTCGTGGTGCATGGCAATGATGACTGAACCCGCCGATAAGAAAAGTAAGGCTTTAAAACACGCGTGCGTTAACAAGTGAAAAATCCCAGCAGAATAAGCCGAAACAGCATCACCCACCATCATGTATCCCAACTGCGACATGGTCGAAAACGCAATAACGCGTTTGATATCAAATTCCACGAAAGCTAACAAACCGGTAAATAAAGCCGTAGTCGCGCCAATGACCATCACGACACTTAATGCAACTGATGAAAACTCAAATAATGGCGACATTCGCGCCACCATAAAAACACCTGCCGTCACCATGGTTGCCGCGTGAATTAAAGCAGAAATAGGTGTTGGACCTTCCATCGATTCCGGCAACCAAACGTGCAGCGGCATCTGCGCAGACTTACCCATCGCGCCAATAAATAATAAAATGCACACCAAGGTGATGACAGACCAATGCGCTCCCGGGAAAATGGAAATGGTTGCCTGTGACATCGTCGACGCGGACGCAAAAACAGAATGATAATCCACACTGCCCACGTAATCTAAAATTGCCGCAATCCCCAGAACAAAACCGACATCACCCGCTCGATTAATCAAGAAAGCTTTCAAACTTCCTTGAGCAGCAGATTCTTTATTATACCAAAATCCAATCAGCAAATAGGAAACGAGGCCAACACCTTCCCAACCAAAAAATAATTGAAAAAAATTATTCGCCGTTACCAACATCAACATGGCAAACGTAAACATCGACATGTAACAAAAGAAGCGCTGGTATCCAGGATCGTTTGACATGTAACCGATACTATAAATATGCACGAGCAACGAAACAAACGTGACGATAACCATCATGACCGCCGTTAGGTGATCGATCATAAAGCCGACGTCAAATTGGAAATTTCCACTAACGCCCCATGTATAAATGGTTCCATAAAAAGATTGGCCATCCAGCACCACGAGCTTCAGTATCCAGACCGCTGAAATAAAAGAGAGAAGCATCAACAAAATAGTAACCGTATGCGCGCCCACACGCCCAATGCGCTTAGCGCCCAAACCCGCCATCAAGCATCCCAGTAAAGGAGCCAAAATACTTACTAATACTAAATTTTTAATCATGTCCTAACCGCTCAATAAATTCATTTCATCGACGTTAATATTGCCACGGCGACGATAAAACAAGACCAGAATGGCGAGGCCAATCGCTGATTCGGCTGCCGCCACCGTCAAAATAAAGAATACAAAAATTTCTCCCGCACCTGCCTGCAAATACTGTGAAAAAGCAACAAAATTCATGTTCACGGCCAATAGCATGAGCTCGATGCACATCAACAACACGATTAGATTTTTACGATTGATGACGATGCCTGCAAAACCCAAGCCAAATAAGATTGCTCCGATGATTAGGTAATAACTGAGGGGAATCATTGTTTCTCCGGTTTCATTTTAATAATCTGCAAGCGATCTTTCTTGTTTGCTTCCAATTGCTTCATGATGGTTTGTGTTTTTGTATTCGCTTTTCGTCCGTGAAAAGCCAAGGTAATCGCCGCGATGATCGCCACCAACAAAATAACAGCGGCAATCTCAAATTCAAAAATATAATCGGTGTATAACAGCGTCCCCATCGCCTTTACGTTACTGTAATTGGCCGGCGCACTTTTAATAGCCCCAGAAACCACACTCAAATAACGAGGGCTCAACACCACAATCATGGATACAATCAATAGCAGCATGACAAGAATACCAACCGGCAAGTAACGAACAAATTTTTCGCGTATTTTTGAGAGGTCAATGTTGAGCATCATGACCACAAATAAAAATAAAGTCATCACCGCACCCACATAGACAAAAATGAGCAGCAGTGACAGAAATTCGGATTGCATCATCATCCACAACACCGCGCTCGCCACAAAAGAAAGCACGAGAAAAAGAATGGAGTGAACCGGATTTCGAGAAATAATCACCATCACAGCCGCCGCGATGAGAACAGCCGCAATCACAAAAAAGATAATTTCATACACAGGGAACATCAGCGATACTTCCTATCTTTTCCTCGATCTTCAGCAATTTGTTTTTCATACAAATCACCGATCATCAACAATTTTTCTTTCGTCAAAATGTTTTCGCCTCGATTTTCAATGCTGTAATGCATTTCAGGCGTCAATACGATCGCATCCACTGGACAAGCTTCCTCACAAAACCCACAATTGATGCACTTAAACGCATCGATATCATAGACCGTGGTTCGGCGTGAACCATCAGACTCACGCGGACCCGCTTCAATCGTGATCGCACAAGCGGGACAAACGGCTTCACATAATTTGCATGCGATACACCGTTCTTCACCATTGGGATATCGACGCAAAGCCAACATTCCGCGAAAACGAAAAGAACTGGGAACTTCCTCTTCAGGATACTGAATCGTTATTTTTTTCTTGAAAAAATAACGCAAGGTTACTAAAAGACCTTTCAAAAGCTCCCAGAGCGTAAAACTTTTTATAATTTGTTTCAGTCGTTTCATCTTAAAACCAATGCGTTAAATGAAATTCAACCGCTAAACTTAAAACCACAATCCAAACCAACGTCACTGGAATTAATACTTTCCATCCCAAGTGCATGATTTGATCGTATCGATACCGCGGAAAAGTGGCCCTCATCCAAAAATACAAAAAAATAAAGAAAGCCAACTTCAGCACGAACCAAACCACTCCCGGCACCCACACAAAAAATGCCTCCAAACCTGGAATTCCTTGGAAAGGCGACAGCCAGCCCCCTAAAAATAACAGTGTTGCAATAGCGGAGACAAGAATCATGTTCGCATATTCCGCTAGGAAAAAGATGGCAAATCCCATTCCTGAATACTCGACATGAAATCCGGCGACGATTTCTGACTCGCCTTCCGCCACATCAAATGGGGCCCGATTGGTTTCCGCCACGGCCGAAATCCAGTAAACGATAAACAATGGCAACAGCGGCAACCAAAACCAATGCCACAGACCTCCACTTTGACGCATCACAATGCCTTGTAAATTCAGTGTGCCCGCCGCAATTAAGACGCCCACTAGGGTAAAACCCATTGCAATTTCATAGGAAACCACTTGGGCCGCTGATCGCAAAGCGCCAAAAAAAGCATACTTAGAATTCGAGGCCCAACCAGCGATTAAAATCCCATAAACTCCCAAGGAAGTCATCGCAAATAAAAACAAAAGACCTGCATTTACATTGGCTAATACGATATTTTTCGAAAACGGAATGACGGCCCAGGCGGCCAAAGCCGGCGCCAAAGACAATATTGGCGCAATGAAGAAAAGATAGCGATTTGAAGCAGTCGGGACAATCACTTCTTTCAGCAATAATTTAAGGGTGTCGGCAATGGGCTGCCCAATACCTCGCAACCCAACGCGATTAGGGCCAATTCGCCCCTGAATGTAACTGATCACTTTCCTTTCCGCGAAAGTTAAAAACGCCACGAGAATAAATATCGGCACTAAAATCGCGACGATTTTAAGAATAATAATCATTAATGCGATAATTTGTTCACTCACTCGTAGTGCTCTCGCTTAAACTCAATCATCGATTCTGCTTGACCAAATCCCACGGTGGATTCCAACGCTGAGGCCATCAAAACCGTATTATCCGCCAAGCGGTCATCAATCACCAGCGGCAATATCACTCGCCCATTCTGTTGAATGGCCGCAATGCGCTCACCGTTTCGAAAATTTAAACGCTTAGCCGTCTTCGCATTGATTCGAATCACTGCTTCATTTTCACCAAGCACTTCTTGCAGCGGGTGCGAACGACGAACAATAGGATCAACGCGATAAATCGGCCACGGCGCTAAACGCATTAAACCCGTTCCGGCCTTTGGTAAGGCTTTTAAAATATATTCGGATGACGTCGATGGCATGGAATCAACATCCCTTTTAATTTCATGGTGCACTTCACGCAAAGAGTGGTAAGAAAAATTTTCAAGATCAAACAAGTTGCCCAAAACACGCAATACTTTCCAACCCGGCTTGGCTCTCAATTGAGGTTCGTTCACCGGTGAAAAAGATTGCCACTGACCTTCCACATTCACATAAGTCCCACCACTTTCACTAAACGGCGTAATCGGCAAAATGATATCCGCGTAGGTTTCCATGGCTTCCGTAGCATAAGGTGTCAAACAAATCACACACTCCGCCTGCTTTAACGCCTCCATCGCTTGCGCACTGTAAGCAACGTCAAACTCGGGTTCGAGATTCAGTAAAAAATAGACTTTTTTCGGATCCGTCGTCAGCATCGCTTTTGCATCCAAGCCTTCTCGGTCCGCTTTCTTACCCACTGGACCCCGATGCGGCACACACCCCGTCAACCAAGCGCCCGCACTGTTAGCACCTTCAGTTAAGAAACCGACAGTGGCCTTCGCAGCGCGCGCAATTAAACGAACTAACGCGCGAATTTCTGTCGCGTGGGGATGATGCAACGCATGCTCCCCTAAGAAAATCGCCGCCTTTTCTTCAGAAAGAAGCGTTTGCGCAATGGATTTTGCTGACTCACTTGACACAATGTCTTGCAATAAATGATGAGGCTCATTATTTAAATCCAACACCGCTTTGGCGACCTCTGCTAAAGCACGTGTGATTTCTTGTGGCGATACAATCATTTTTTCGTGCAGCGAAAAAATAAAAGCATAATCCATTGGATTAATCGCCATGATTTTTGCCCCATCAAGCGATGCCTGATTCAGGCGATGACTTAAAATCGGTTGCTCAAAGCGAATATTAGAACCCACTAACAGTGCTGCACCCAATTTATCTATATCCGCAATTCGTATTCCAAGATCAGGGAAAACGGCCATGTGATGTTGATCACGAAAATCTTGCCAACGAAAACGGTGATCCAAATGCGGGCTACCAATTCCTCGAATGAGTTTTTGAAATAAATAAAGCTCCTCGACCGTTGAAATGGGCGAAGCCAAACCCGCAACGCTTTCGGGGCCGTTTTTTGCAATGATTTCTTGTACGTGCGCAACCGTTTCCTGCAAAGCCGATTCCCAATCCATTTCTATCCAACCACCATTTTTTTTAACGGACGGCCGATAAATGCGCGTGTCATGATACAAACCGTGGTGACTGAATCGATCGCGATCGCTCATCCATGTTTCATTAATAGAATCATTTTCTCTCGGCACGGCTCGCATGACTTTACGCTCCGAACTGGCCACTTCTCCACGACTGTGTAAAAACAAATTTGTTCCAACGCAATCATGGGGACTGACAAAAGGATGCTCTCGATACTCCCAACCGCGACCTTGATAACGAGAAGGTTTATCCGTCAACGCACCAACGGGGCAAAGGTCGATGATATTGCCCGACAATTCTGAACGTAAAAAATGTTTTACGTAAGTCGAAATTTCTTCTTTTTCGCCCCGATTCAAAACCCCAAGCTCACGCAAGCCAGCAATTTCTTCACCAAAGCGCACGCAACGAGTACATTGAATACATCGCGTCATTTCCGTTTCGATCAGCGAACCGATATCTTCACTGAAAACAGAGCGTTTCGTTTCGTCGTAAGTTGAAAAACCACGGCCAAATCC
>CAYGED010000028.1:0-10014 GCA_964348555.1 uncultured Coxiellaceae bacterium | reverse complement strand
TTGCCGGGCCCATGCGATGACGGACCAATGCGAGTCGCGCGCTTTTGTGAAGAAGATGATCGAAGGCTGGGGCAAAGCTTCGCCGTCGGGCGTCTCCTATTATAACTATATGTATAACAAATAAAAACGACCGTCAATTGAGGCAAGGCTGAGTGTTTTGTAGGAAAAGCGCCTGAGTATCGACTACATTTACCAATAAGCGACATGCGATCAGCCAGAATGGATGCTGGCCTGGAGTGGTGAGGATTGCCAAATCCGCAACAGGTAAAAGCAAAGGAATGGCTGCCAAATCATCAAAAAATCAAAGGAATAGAGGGGGCGGTCATGTTTAGCAAGGCATTAGAAAAGACTCTTAACTATGCGTTTTCACAAGCCCGTGACAAGCGTCACGAGTTTATTACGGTTGAGCACTTGCTTTTGGCACTACTCGACAATTTAGAAGCCGGCAAGATCCTAGTGGCTTGCGGTGCCAATCTTGACCGCCTTCGAGCAGGGCTTGGCATTTTCATTGATGAAACAACTCCTCATTTACCACTCAACGTTGAGCGTGATATTCAGCCCACCTTGAGTTTCCAGCGAGTCCTTCAACGAGCCATCTACGATGTTCAATGCAATGGCACTTCTGAAGTAACGGGTATCAATGTGCTAACCGCTATTTTCAGCGAGTCGGAATCGCAAGCCGTGTATTTTTTAAATCAAGAAAACATTACCCGAATTGATGTCATTAATTACACCACGCAAGGTATTACAAAACCCCGTTTTGACATGAATATTATGCCCGAACCCAGTCAATTTAATGAACCTGGCATGATGCATGAAGCAACTGTCGATGATAATTTAATTGAACTCTATAGCGCTAATTTAAATGCAAAAGCAAAGAGTGGTCGCGTTGATCCATTAATTGGTCGTGAAGAAGAAATGTTACGCTGCATTCAAATTTTATGCCGACGCACGAAAAACAATCCTTTGCTGGTTGGCGAGGCCGGTGTGGGCAAAACCGCGATTGTGGAAGGCTTGGCAGAAATGATTGTCATGCACAAAGTTCCAAAACCATTGATGCAAAGTACCGTGTATTCACTGGATCTTGGTATTTTGCTCGCGGGTACAAAGTATCGCGGTGATTTTGAAAAACGTTTTAAAGCTGTCTTAAAAGCATTGAGTCATGAGCCAGGAGCAATTGTATTTATCGATGAAATTCATAATTTAGTCGGTGCTGGTTCTGCGACCGGCGGCACGATGGACGCTTCAAACTTAATTAAACCTTTATTGACAACCGGTGATTTGCGGGTACTGGGTGCGACTACGTACGAAGAATATCGAAATTATTTTTCAAAAGATCACGCATTATTGCGACGCTTTCAAAAAATTGATGTGGAAGAGCCTTCCGCTGATGATTCGATTCAAATTTTGCAAGGATTGAAGACTCGATACGAGAATTACCACAATGTGCATTACACACCCGAAGCGATTAAACGAGCAGTGGAATTATCTGACTGGTATATTGGCGATCGTCATTTGCCAGACAAAGCCATTGACGTGATCGATGAAGCGGGCGCATTTCAACGATTGCAACCTGAATCTTTGCGTAAATCCACGATTAATGTTGAAGAAATCGAAACCGTCGTTGCGAAAATCGTACGAATTCCAATTGAAACAATCAACCAAGGCGACAAAGAAACCTTGATTGATTTACCGAAGAAATTAAAACGCGTTGTCTACGGTCAAGACGCTGCAATCGACATGCTATCGAATGCCGTTAAATTAGCGCGTACTGGATTGAACGATATTAACCGTCCGATTGGTTCATTCTTATTAGCCGGTCCGACCGGTGTCGGCAAAACGGAGGTCGCTAAACAGTTAGCTGAATTGCTGAGTGTTGAGTTTATCCGATTTGATATGTCGGAATACATGGAACGACACACGGTGTCACGACTCATCGGCGCACCTCCGGGTTATGTGGGTTTTGATCAAGGTGGTTTACTCACTGAAGCCGTGAGAAAACATCCTCACGCTGTTCTCTTGTTGGATGAAATCGAAAAAGCGCATTCGGATGTGTTTAACATCTTGCTGCAAGTGATGGATTATGGCCATTTGACAGATAATACCGGCCGCAAAGCCGATTTCCGTCACGTCATGATTGTGATGACCACCAATGCCGGTGCGGGTCAGTTGGAGCGTGGTTCAATTGGATTTGTTGGGCAAGATAAAAAAGAAGATGGTCTTATTGCCATTAATCGTTGCTTCGCACCTGAATTTCGAAATCGCTTAGACGCGATTATTCAGTTTAATTATCTGGATGATTTAACCATCATGAAGGTGGTGGATAAATTTTTAAAAGAGTTGCGCGATCGACTTCGAGAAAAAGGCGTCAAGCTTCGTGTTTCCGTAAAAGCGAAACAATGGCTTGCCAAAGCAGGCTATGACGAAAAACTGGGTGCGCGTCCCATGGCCCGCTTGATACAAGAAAAGCTCAAGCTTTCCTTAGCGGAAGAAATTTTGCATGGGCGTTTGGCTGATGGGGATGAAGTCGCGGTTGATGTTGAAGGTGATGAAGTTCGCTTTAACAAAGTCGTTGCCTTTATCGATTGATGCAACTATTTGGATGAACACACAGGGGGATTAGGGCCTGTTTACAATTCGCTAGGCTGGGCGTTATTCGTTGATTTTCTGCGCTCCGCTGCTCATTTACTTCAATGTAAACTGCGCTGCGGTGCTCAAAAATCAACGAATCCCACCTCAGCCTAGCGAATTGTAAACAGGCCCTAGCGCTATTCGTTTTCCGCAGGGCGTTTCCCACCCATGTCTCGAAAGATAATCCGACCACGCGTTAAATCATAGGGCGTGACTTCAACGGTCACTCGATCCCCGGTTAAAATTCGAATGTAATGTTTACGCATCCGCCCCGAAATATGAGCGGTGATGACGTGACCATTATCCAGCTTCACGCGAAACGTGGTATTGGGTAGGGAGTCTGTAACGACGCCCTGCATTTCAATGGATTCTTCTTTTGGCATATGTTTATATTTTTTCGAATTTCAGAGTGTTAGCTATAATAGCCTGAAATGTCATTGGCGATCAATTGTTCTTCACTTAGCTCCCTTGGCTATCCAAATAACGTTCGGCATCGAGCGCAGCCATGCAACCCGTACCAGCCGCCGTGACGGCTTGTCGGTAAACATGGTCAGCGACATCGCCAGCGGCAAACACGCCTGGGATATTAGTTGCGGTTGCGTCGCTCGTCAACCCAGATTTCACGCGCAAATAACCGCTTTCGTTCATGTCGAGCTGGCCTTTGAAAATTTTTGTGTTGGGATCGTGACCGATAGCAATAAAGACACCATCCAACTCGAGCTTTTTTGTTTTATTCGATTGGACGTCTTTGATTTGAATGCCGGTTACACCTTTATCACCGCCTAAGACTTCTTCAAGGACGTGCTTCCATTCGATCGTAACATTGCCTTCTTTGGACTTCTTGATCAATTGCTCAGCCAGTATTTTTTCCGATCGAAATTTATCACGGCGATGAATGACGGTCACGTGTGAGGCGATGTGAGATAAATAAAGCGCTTCTTCAACGGCGGTATTCCCGCCACCGATGACAGCGACTTTTTTGCCACGATAAAAAAATCCATCGCAGGTCGCACAGGCTGAGACGCCTTTCCCCATATAAGCTTTTTCAGAAGGCAGCCCAAGGTAACGCGCCGAAGCGCCTGTGGCGATGATCAAGGCATCGCAGGAATATTCGCCGTTGTCACCGATGAGGGTAAATGGTGGTCGTTTGAGCTCCACTTTGTTAATGTGATCAGAAATAATTTTTGTATCAAAGCGTTCAGCATGTTTTAGCATACGTTCCATTAGGTTTGGACCTTGCAAACCTGGGGCTTCGCCAGGCCAATTATCAACATCGGTGGTTGTCATGAGTTGGCCACCTTGCTCAATACCGGTAATCAAAGCGGGTTTGAGATTCGCTCGAGCAGCATAAATGGCAGCGGTATAACCCGAAGGCCCCGACCCCAAAATGATCACGCGGTGATGTTGTTTCGTCATGTTACTGGGTACTCTTATTGAATTTTCACCATCATAAACTGTCAGAGGCTTTAAGTGAACCTCAAGAACTGTCTATAATGATCACTATTGTTTTAGGGAACTGAGTGTTTTGAAGAACTATAAAAGAAAACGATTTGAAAGGCCAAGCGAGCAGGATAAATCGAAGCTAGTGCGTTCCTATCTCCGTGCGCGTTTACGAGAAGGTTATTTGCTGCTCACCCTGGCCTTGTCGGTATTTTTACTCGTGGCACTGTTGAGTTATCACCGGTCGGATCCAGGCTGGTCTCACTTGAGCTCCGCCAAATGGGTGGCCAACAGCAGTGGGCGTGTTGGCGCCTGGTTGTCCGACTTTCTTTTGTACATGGTGGGTTATGTGGCCTACAGTTTTCCTTTCATGATTTCTTACGGAGCCTGGATATTTTTCGCGAATCGTCACTGGGTTGAGCCAAAGCGATCACTGAAATGGATGCTTTGGAGCTTGCGTTTGGCTGGTTTTTTTATCATTTTATCTGCCGGCTCAGCCTTGGCAAGCATGTTGCTTCCTGTGTTGCCCAATCACATGCCGTACAATGCCGGAGGCATTTTAGGCTCAGTGGTGTCGGGGCATTTTTTGCCTGTGTTCAACGAATCCGGTGCCACTTTAATTTTAATTGCTTTGTTATTGTTTGGAATAACTTTATTTACTGGTTTGTCTTGGGTGAAGGTGGTGGAATGGACAGGAAAAGGTGTCATGGTATTAGCGGCTTACGCCATCAACGTGCTGAGAAACATTCCTTGGCAATCCCTTTTTCATCGAGACACTCGTGCTGTAAAGGAAATGAAAACTGCTCGGCTGGTGCCTGAGCTTGTTGAAAAAGTAGAACCGAACTTTTTTCCAGAAGCCATTGAGCCGGTAATACGGCAGAAGGCGGCTGAGCGCGTGAGCCAAGAATTTTTAGAAAATGAGTTTAAAACTCCCCGTTACTCGGGTTCTGAAATTTTGCCAACGCTATCATTGCTCGATAAGTCAGCCGAGGATCACAGTGTTTCCTTCAATGAAGAGGAGCTGCGGCAAAAATCGCGCGAGGTAGAATTGCGCTTGGTGGATTTTGGCATCCAATCAAAAGTGGTCGCTGTCCACCCGGGACCTGTCGTTACTCGTTTTGAGTTGCAGTTGGCTGCTGGTACAAAGGTCAACAGGGTGACGAATCTTGCCAAAGATCTCGCGAGATCGCTGTCAGTTGTGAGTGTGCGGATTGTTGAAGTGATCCCGGGGAAATCAGTTATTGGGTTAGAACTTCCAAATAAAAACAGAGCAGTAGTAACATTATTTGAAGTTCTAGCTTCAAAGCCATATCAGAATGCACGTTCTTCTTTGTCGCTTGCCCTTGGCATGGACATTGCCGGTCACCCGGTCATTGTTGATTTGGCTAAGATGCCGCACCTTTTGTTGGCTGGAACGACGGGTGCGGGTAAGTCAGTCAGTTTAAATGCCATGCTGTTGAGCTTGTTATACAAGTCAACACCTAGGCAGCTGCGTTTAATTTTAATTGATCCAAAAATGTTGGAGCTTTCGGTTTATGAAGGAGTTCCTCATTTATTAACACCGGTGGTCACGGACATGCGAGATGCCGCTGCTGCGTTGCGATGGTGTGTTGGAGAAATGGAGCGGCGTTATCGATTAATGGCATCACTTGGCGTTCGGCACATCTTGGGTTATAACGCCAAAGTGCGTGAAGCAAAAGAGGCCGGCGCACCCTTGCTGGATCCGCTGATTCCAAAGATCGAAGGCGAAGTGGTGGAGCTACAAGAATTGCCTCAAGTGGTGGTTATTGCGGATGAATTTGCCGATATGATGGTCGTGGTCGGCAAAAAGATAGAGACGTTAATTGTTCGCTTAGCACAAAAAGCGCGAGCGGCAGGCATCCACTTAATCTTTGCCACGCAACGACCATCGGTTGACGTGATCACCGGTTTGATCAAGGCCAATATCCCAACGCGAATTTCGTTTCAGGTCTCCTCTAAGATCGATTCCAGAACCATTCTGGATCAACAAGGGGCCGAACAATTGCTGGGCTATGGTGATATGCTTTATTTGCCGCCAGGCACTGGCGTGCCCGTTCGCGTGCACGGTGCTTACGTGAGTGACGATGAAGTGCACCGAGTGGTGAGTTATCTCAAAGAAAATAGCGAGCCCAATTATATTGAGGGCGTGTTGGAAGAAACGTTGGCGGCAGAACCGAATGCTTACTTGGATGTGTTATTGGGTGAAGGATCAGAGGATGGCGAGCGTGATTCGCTTTATGATGAGGCGGTGCAAGCGGTGGTGCAGTCGAGGCGAATCTCGGTGTCGAGCATTCAGCGGCGTTTCAAGATTGGTTACAATCGAGCCGCTCGCATTGTTGAAGCCATGGAAGCAGCGGGTGTGGTGAGTGCCATGGAAAGCAATGGCTCACGAGAAGTATTGGTACCCGCCATAGAAGATCAAGATTAGTATGAAAACAATTCGTTATCGATTTCTTTTAATTTTATTGATGAGTTTATTTTTGCCGGCATTTGCCCTCGGTGATCCTGCGCTTGAACTGAATCAGTTGCTGTCTTCGTTTCAAACGTATCAAGCGACCTTCAAACAAATGACCAGCAACAGCAATGGTCAAGTGATTCAAACCGGTCATGGCCGAGTCATGATTCTACGACCTGGCCGATTTCGCTGGGAGTCCGATTCACCCACCAAGCAAATCATTATCACGGACAGTAAAACATTGTGGGTATACAACGTGGATTTGTCGGAGGCGACTCAACAGCCTGTAAATCAAGCCATGAGCGTTAATCCTGCTTCTTTATTAAGTGGTACTGTTCAAAACTTAAAGAAACAGTTTAAGATTACTCGTCTTGGAAACTCAGAAACGTTTACACTTTCGTCGCAACAAAATGACAACACTTTCCAATGGATACGCCTGAGTTTTCAGCAAAACCGTTTGGTTTCGATGAAGGTTCTCAATAACTTAGGTGAAACCAGCACGTTTGACTTTCAACACATTCAAATTAATGCGCCCTTGTCACCGTCATTATTTGAATTTAAACCACCACCAGGAGTTGATGTTGTTGTCACTCAATAACCCGTACATACCACTGGCCACGAGAATGCGACCCACATCGCTGGAAACTTTTGTGGGCCAGCGGCATTTGCTTGCGCCGGGAAAGCCACTTTATCAATCTATTCGAGAAGGCAAGCTGCATTCCATGATTTTATGGGGGCCGCCGGGATCGGGTAAGACAACGTTGGCGCAAATCATCGCGGAGCGAGTGGATGCACGCGTAGAATGGTTGTCGGCGGTGTTGGCGGGAGTGAAAGACATTCGCGATGTGGTTAAGCGGGCCGAGGAAAACCCAACACAAGCCACGATCTTGTTCGTCGATGAAGTGCACCGCTTTAACAAAGCGCAACAAGATGCCTTTCTCCCCCACGTGGAAGCAGGCACGATTATTTTAATGGGTGCCACCACGGAAAATCCTTCCTTTCATTTGAATAACGCATTGCTTTCGCGTGCGCGAGTTTATGTTTTAAAACAGTTAACTGAAGAAGATTTATTAAGTGTTTTAGAAAGAGCTTTGGCTTTAGGGGCTGGTGGTGATCGTGAATTCGTTTTTGATTTAGCGGAGCGTAAACGCGTTGCGCAGTTTGCCGATGGGGATGCTCGCCAGTGTTTAAACTTGCTGGAAATTCTGATGGATTTCGCCAAAGAAAAAGACGGTCAGTGGGTTATCGACACTGAAACATTGGATGAAGTGTTAACAAACGGGCTGCGGCGTTTTGATAAACAGGGTGAAGCGTTTTACGATCAGATTTCGGCGCTGCACAAAGCAGTTCGCGGATCGGATCCCGATGCGGCATTATATTGGTTAGCGCGCATGCTGGATGGGGGTTGTGATCCGTTTTATCTGACGAGACGTGTTTTACGGATGGCGAGTGAAGATATTGGTAACGCTGATCCACGTGCGTTGCAAATTGCACTGGATGCTTGGGATGCATTTGATCGAATGGGCAGTCCCGAAGGGGAGTTGGTGTTAGCGCAAGCCGTGGTTTACCTCGCGATGGCGGCGAAAAGCAATGCGGTTTACAAAGCATTTGCTGCGGCCATGGAGGATGCCAAGAATGAAGGAAGTTTGGAAGTGCCACTTTATTTGCGTAATGCGCCGACTCAACTGATGAAGTCGTTGGATTATGGCAAAGGTTACCGTTATGCACATGACGAAAAAGATGCGTTTGCTGCTGGGGTGAATTACTTTCCGGAAAAATTAAAAGGGCGCCGTTATTATTTTCCAGTTGACAGAGGGCTAGAACAAAAAATTAAAGAAAAACTTGAATATCTGAGAAAGCTCGAAACATGCCCTGAATCCGTGATGTGATAGGATAATTACGGCGAAACGAGTAAAGGCAACACCATGTTAGACTCAAAATTATTGCGCAATGACCTTGATCAGCTGAGTGAGCAACTCAAGCGGCGTGGCTATCAGCTCGATAAAAATTATTACCTTTCCCTCGAGGCAAAGCGCAAAACCATTCAAGAAAAAACACAAGCCTTGCAAACCAAGCGCAACCAACTGTCAAAAGCGATTGGCGTGGCAAAGGGAAAAGGAGAGAACGTCGATGCTTTAATGAAAACAGTCGCAGTGCTTGGTGATGAATTGAAAGCAGCGGAGTCAGGACTTTCGTCGGTGCAAGCGGAGTTATTGGCCTTTCAATTACAAATACCCAATATTCCCGATGCTTCAGTTCCCATGGGCACGAGCGAAAAAGACAATCGCGAAGTGCGCCGCGTGGGCAAGATTCCGATATTTGACTTTACACCGAAAGATCACATTGCGTTGGGTGAAACTTTTCATTACATGGATTTTGAAGCGGCTTCGAAGATTTCCGGTTCTCGGTTTGTGGTGCTGCGCGGGCCCTTGGCGCAATTGCAGCGAGCCTTGGCGCAATTCATGCTAGACCTTCATACCAAAGAACATGGTTATGAGGAAGTGTATGTTCCGTATTTGGTAAATGAAAAATCGTTAATGGGAACGGGTCAACTGCCCAAGCTTCGTGAAGATCAATTCCAAATAGCGGGGGACTGGGATCTTTTCTTGATTCCGACTGCCGAGGTCCCGCTCGCCAATTTGGTTCAAGATAAAATTATTGAGCTGGATCAGCTGCCATTTAAATTTGTCGCGCAGACGCCGTGTTTTCGTGCTGAGGCGGGATCTTATGGTAAAGATGTGCGGGGGATGATTCGCCAACATCAATTTCAGAAGGTGGAGTTGGTGCAAATCGTGGCGCCAGAAGTTTCTTTTCAAGCCTTGGAAGAGTTAAGGCAACACGCGGAGAAAGTGTTACAACTGCTTGAACTTCCTTATCGTGTTGTCGAACTTTGCACGGGCGATATTGGATTTGCTTCTGCAAAAACCTACGATCTCGAGGTTTGGTTGCCGGGGCAACATTGCTATCGTGAAATTTCCTCTTGCAGTAATTGCCTTGATTTCCAAGCACGTCGATTGCAAGCGCGCTATCGTGCGGCTAATGGAAAGATGGAATTTGTGCACACGCTGAATGGCTCTGGCTTAGCAGTGGGTCGTACATTGATTGCCGTCATGGAAAATTATCAGAATGAGCAGGGGCAGATTTTCGTTCCGGATGTGTTAAAGCCTTACATGAATGGTTTTGATAATTATCCCCTGAAATGAGGATCATGATTTTCGGGAGATGCATAGGCAAAAACAAAACTCCCGCCTTTTATTTTGTTGATGACGTAGTGTGCATCGGTTGGATTCAAGACAAAGCAACCCCAACTTCGACCCAAGTAACCGTGTTCTTTTAAGAAAAACGGCGTTGCATAATAAGCCGAATGAAAGATCACGGCGCGGCTATAAACCTTGTCATTTAATCCTCTTTCTAAACCTTCGATTCTAAGTTCAAGGCCATGTTTTCCCTCATAAGTTTCTCCAGTA
>CAYGED010000027.1:7225-10041 GCA_964348555.1 uncultured Coxiellaceae bacterium | reverse complement strand
CTGAAGTTTGCCGACAGCAAGGGTATGAAGAAGCAAAAAAAGAAGCTAAAACACTCGCTGAAGTTTGCCGACAGCAAGGGCAGTTTCACACAAAGCAGCAAATCGCTAAGCGATTAATCGAAGAAGGCGCAAGCCCAGAATTCATATCAAAAGTAACCGACTTGACCATGGAAGAAATTTCCTTACTGTGTGAAGAGGTGAATTAGCGCGTTTCTTTCTACCCACAAAATTTTTTCCTCATGGCTTGCCACGGGGTATTTATTCAACGGATTCTGAGCTAGAAATAACAGCCTCTAACAATCACCGTAATGATTTTGTATCAGAGCCAAGGCCACGACGGGTGCAGTTTCGGTTCGAAGAATTCGAGGTCCTAATGAGAGTTGTTGAAATGCCTCGCGTTTGGCGGCTTGAATTTCATTATCGTTTAGGCCGCCTTCTGGACCGATTAACAGAGTGACTTTTTTAGAATGATTGGGGTATTCGTTTATGCGCATGGTGGCATCGGTATCACAAATAAATCGCTGCCCTTCTCGTTTTTGTTGAATCCAATTTTCTAAGCGCATTGGATTATTGAGCTTTGGAATTTCACAACGGCCCGTTTGCTCACAGGTGCCAATAATAATAGCTCGCCAGTGTTGCAGCCGTTTTTCTAAGCGGCTACCCGAAAGCTTCACGGTGCATTGCTCGGTAAATAGCGGAGTTAATTCAGCGACGCCGAGCTCTACGGATTTTTGAATGGCAAAGTCCATCCGCTCTCCTCGAGAGATACCTTGTCCAAGCTCAATGTAGACAGGCGATTCAGTCCGGCAAGGTGTTACCGAGTGAATTTGAATGTCAGCTCGTTTTTGCGAGATCGCGTGTAAAGTTCCAAAATATTCTCGACGATTGCCATTAAATAAAATAACATGGCTTCCGATGCTTGTCCGGAAGACGTTCAGGAGGTGGTGACTTTTACTTTCGTCCAAAGAGACGATCGTATTTTCGTTTAATTCGCCAGGGTAGTAAATTCTAGGAGTATGCATAAAGGCACCCTTGCAAAATGAAATTAATTTGGCATAATACCATTGTTTTATGATTTTGCGCTTCCTATTTATTAGTTTCTTTTGTTTCCTAAGCTCGCTGGCTTACGCCAAAGAACCCTTAAATCTCGCTTATGTTAAGCAAGAGTTCATTCAATATCATGATAGCGGTGAGTATGACCATCAAATCGAGGCCGTGGCCAAAGAAGTGATGTACTACTTGCGATTCCGCATAAACCAGAACAAACGGATAAAACACCCTCAGCGACTGGCTATCGTCTTTGATATCGATGAAACGGTGTTGACCAATTACCCCGACATGGTTCGTTTGAACTTTGGGGGTACACTACAGGAGATTGATCAACTGGAGTCACAAGGCCATGACCCGGCTATTCCGGCTACCCAAGTGCTTTATCGGTACGCCATACAACATGGCGTGGCCGTATTCTTTATTACGGGGCGTAAAGAATATGAGCGAGCGGCGACAGCGCGTAACTTAGCAAAAGTTGGCTTTGAGCGCTACGCGGGACTTTATTTAAAGCAAAATAATTACAGGGGGAAATCGGCCGCAACTTACAAAATTGCTCAACGCATAAAGATAGAAAAAATGGGCTACGACATCGTTGAAAATGTCGGCGATCAAAAAAGCGATCTCAGTGGCGGTCACGCCGACATGGTGTTTAAGTTGCCCAATCCTTTCTATATTGTGAACTAGGGCGTCAGTCTCTTTAGTCTTGTTTTTCTTCATCCCCGTGTTACAAAACTCAGTGATAGCTGAATAGTTACACAATGGATATAATGAAAAAGCTAAACAACACTGGAGCCACATTGAAAAACCCAATAGCAAAACAACACTTACCCGCATTTCATCGGATTGATCTCGACCAGATAGAATCTAAGCTCGACAAGCAATTGAGTGAAAGCCGCCAGAAGATTCGGCAGTTGTTAGATAAAGGCGAAGGGTATACGTGGAAGTCCTTGATGCAACCGTTGGAATCCATTAACGATGAACTGCATAATTTTTGGTCGCCAATCAGCCACTTACACAGTGTTGTGAACACGCCAAAATTGCGCGAAACTCACCACGCTTGTTTACCCAAATTATCGGAATTTGGAACTGAGTTAAGCCACAATCAGAGGCTTTATCAGGCGGTTCAATCGATTGCTCAAGGTGCTGAGTATCAAATCCTCAACGCATCACAACAAAAAGTTATCGATAATCACATCCGTGATTTCCATTTATCCGGAGTGGATTTACCCGAGGACAAAAAGAAACGATTGACTGAACTCAGTAAATTATTGTCAAAGCTGGCCACCCAATTCGAAGAAAATTTGTTGGATTCCACACGGGCATGGTCAAAGCCTATTATCGATGAACGAGAGTTAGCCGGTATTCCAGCGCATGCAGTGGCGCTCGCAAAACAGCTTGCTGAGCAACAAAATAAACCCGGTTGGATTTTTACGCTGGATGCCCCTTCCTATTTAGCGATAAACATGTATGCGGATTCGTCCGCGTTACGTGAAGAAATGTACCGTATGTACATGACACGCGCTTCCGATCAAAGCGCAGAAAAAAACTACGATAATACTGAAATTATGGAAAAGATACTCACTTGTCGTAAGGAACTGGCGCAATTATTGGGGTTTAACAATTATGCCGAATATTCCCTGGCAACGAAAATGGTAAAAAACCCCCAACAAGCAATGGATTTTTTAGGGCAATTAGTCAATGCTTCGCATGACAAAGCCAATAAAGAATTTAACACCCTCAGTGAATTTTCGAAAGAAAAATTAGGT
>CAYGED010000027.1:0-7215 GCA_964348555.1 uncultured Coxiellaceae bacterium | reverse complement strand
TTGCATACGCAGCAGAAAAATTGCGACAACATCAATATAAAATTACCCAAGAAGAACTTCGGTCTTATTTCCCAGAATCACAAGTCCTCAAAGGGCTTTTTGAAGTGGTCAATCGATTATTTGGGATTACTGTTGAGCGTATTGATGACGTGGATGTTTGGCACCCCGATGTGAAAGTATATGCCGTTTATGATGCAGAGCGTTGTTTGCGCGCTTATTGTTACATGGATTTATATGCTAGGGAAAATAAACGGGGTGGTGCGTGGATGGATGACCATCGTTCGCGACGGCGGCTGTTAAACGGAGAAGTTCAGCTTCCCATTGCATTGTTGACTTGTAATTTTAATCCCCCACTCGGCAATGAACTCGCATTGTTTTCGCATGAAGACGTGATTACGCTATTTCATGAATGGGGTCATGCGTTACAACATATGCTGACTAAAATCGATTATGCTGAAATATCGGGGATCAGTGGTATTCCTTGGGATGCTGTGGAACTGGCCAGTCAATGCCTGGAAAATTGGGCTTGGGAAAAAGAATCCTTGTCGATGCTCGCTCAGCATTATCAAACGGGCGAAGGGTTACCGTCGACATTGTTCGAACGACTGTATGAATCAAGAAATTTTAATACCGCCATGCAAATGGTTCGTCAATTGGAATTTGCAATGTTTGATATGCGGCTACACGTCGAGTTTGATGAGAAGCAGAATAATCAAATTCAAAAAATTCTTGACGAGGTGCGATCAAGTGTTTGCATTATCCCTGTGCCTAAGTTTAATCGTTTTCAACATGGGTTTTCACATATTTTTGCGGGAGGCTACGCGGCGGGTTATTATAGTTATAAATGGGCTGAAGTGATGGCTGCTGATGCATTTTCTTTATTTGAAGAGCGTGGAATTTTTGATAAGCAAGTGGCAAAGCAGTGGATGACTTTTATTTTAGAGCCGGGGGGTTCTGTTGATCCAGCGGACTTGTTTATTGCATTTCGAGGCCGCTCACCTAAGGTTGAGGCGCTGTTAAATCAGCAAGGGATCACGTCGGCTGACGAATCAGATAAGGTAACGTAAATGTTTTCACAAAACGAGCTAAAAAAAATAGTTGCCAAGGAAGCGCTGAGCTTTATCAAAAATGAGATGGTTTTGGGGGTGGGCAGTGGTTCGACGGTAAATTTGTTCATTGAGCAATTGGCATCCATGAAACACAGGATTGAAGGTGTGGTCCCCAGTTCCATTGAAACTGAGAAACGGCTCAAAGCGCTTGGGATTCGTATTGTCGATTTGAATAGTGTTTCGAATTTGGATCTTTACATCGATGGGGCGGATGAATACAACGATCATCATTATCTCATCAAAGGGGGCGGTGGTGCGTTGACGCGTGAAAAGATAATTGCATCGGTCGCAAAGGAATTTATTTGTATCGCGGATGAGAGCAAACGAGTGGAGGTGTTGGGGCAATTTCCCGTTGCCGTTGAAGTCATTCCAATGGCTCGGAGTTATGTGGCTCGTGAGCTTGTAAAATTAAAAGGTGATCCAGTGTACCGACAAGGGTTTACCACCGACAATGGAAACGTTTTATTGGACGTGCATAATTTGAATATTTTAGATCCCATACAAATGGAGTCAGTTATTAATAATATTCCGGGTGTTGTTGGCAATGGTATATTTGCAAAACGCAAAGCGGACCGAATGCTGGTTGGGACTCAGGTCGGCGCAAAAATACAGTAGTCTTCCAAACGTTTGGTTTTAGGGTGTACTTGCTATTTGCGATACACTGGGTATAATGTTTTGTTTTATATCTGTACATTTATTGTAAAGCGTGTCATTTTCAGACAAGGAAACTTTGAAAAGGAGGTTCTGTTTATGACACTCTATGCCTTTTGCATAGGGTTTACCGATTCAAAGGGAACAAATCATGCTAGTACTAACGAGATCAATAGGCGAGCGTTTAATTATTGGCCATGGCGAAATTACGCTTACAGTGCTGGATGTTAGAGGCAATCAAGTACGATTAGGTATTGATGCGCCTAAGAATATCGCAGTACACCGAGAAGAAATTTTCATGCGCATCCAAGCTGAAGCTGTGCAGAAACCCGCTGAAGTGACACAAGAGTAGATCGACATTCCTAATGCCTACTTAAGGATCTTTTTTTGAGAAAGAGATATAATTGTCTGAATAGTGGGATGAGCTGTCACTCAACAGGAGTTAATATGGCAACCCCAACGGGATCTGAACAACAGTTATCTACTTTACACAGTCGATTGCACCAGCTCCAAGCGAAAGAAAGAATGATTTACGAGGCCTTAGCTTCTTTGGTTCGATTCATCAAAGGCGAAGCAAGCAAAAATTTCTCAAAGATAAACGATTTCCGTGAGTTTAAAAAACTAGTGCTTGCCAGCGTGCTCAGTTTTTCAAAAGCGAGAAAAAAGAAAGTGGGCGTAATCGAGCCAAAATTCAATGTTAAACATTATGAACGCACAATCGTGTGCGCGTGCGATTCGACCTATCGTGATATGGCCGTCCAAGCAGCCAGCAAAGATTTAACTCGTGACGCAATTTATGAGCTCATTGCTTCGTTGCGTCAAGATTGCCAACGAATTTCACGACAAGTAAAGCATTTGGCTGGTGAGTTGCGTAAGACCCGGTTGATACCCGGTGGTGTGCGGCAACTCTTGAATAATGTGCTTGAGCCTGCCAATGAGGATGACTCTGATACGGCTGCGGCCCAACAAGCCTAACCGGATCATAAAATCATAGCCTTATCAGAGCCATCCTATACTTATAATGAGGGGTTGAAATAAATCAGTATCGAGGAGTTTCCCATGCAAGTCCCATTACAAATCACGCTTCGAGATATGGAACATACGGATGCGATTGAAAAACGTATTCGTCAAAAAGTAGAGAAGTTGAGTCAATATTCCGATCAAATTATTTCTTGCCAAGTGGTGGCTGAAATTACCCAACGGAGTCAACATCGCGGAAAGCTCCACAAAGTTCGCATCAATCTCAACCTGCCTGGTAAAGAGTTGGTGGTGAACTCGAATCAAGAAGAAGACCTTTATGTTGCCATTCGAGATGCGTTTGATGAAATGGCTCGTCGACTGGAAGAGACAGTGCGCATGCGCCACGGAGAAATAAAGTCTCATCCGCAGCTTTTACAAGGCGAGGTCATTCGCATCTTTAAAAGCGATGATTTTGGTTTTATTGCCACTCCTGATGGAAAAGAATTTTACTTCAACGCAAACAACGTCGTTCATCCCAGCTTTGAACGCTTAGAGGTGGGAACCCCGGTTCATTTTATTGAGGCGATGGGCGATGAAGGTCCACAGGCGCATCGCGTTAAAGCCAGAGATCGTGTCTTAAAGCACGAATAAGGACAGTCTATGTTGCGTCAAAAGAGCATACTCAACCTGTTTGGACGATCACCCATACGCCCTTTGCAGCAGCACATGGAAAAAGCAAAGGTTTGTGTTGATTTATTGCTTCCTCTAATGAACGCGGTGATTGACCAAAACTGGGATAAGGTTAAGGACTACCAGACGCAAATTTCGATTCTTGAGCGTGAGGCGGACGATTTAAAGCGCGATCTACGTTCTCATCTACCGAAAAGTTTATTTCTTCCCTTTCCTCGTGGAGATTTGTTGGAACTGCTGTCCGGTCAAGAAATGTTAGCCAATACAGCGAAAGATATCGCCGGCATTATATTGGGCCGAAAGATGCTGATTCCAACGGAATTGCTTGATCGATTTATCCCTTTTCTTTCACGCTGCGTCGATGCTGCAAACCAAACGGACCATGCGATTAATGAACTGGATGAACTCTTGGAAACTGGGTTTCGTGGAAAACAGGTTACGTGGGTTGAACAGTTAATTGGGGAAATTGGAAAAATTGAATCCGAAACGGATCAGATGCAGGTGGCTTTGCGCGAGTCTTTATTCAGGATTGAAAAAAACCTTGCGCCGATCGATGTGATGTTTTTATATAAAGTGATTGAATTAATTGGTGAAATCGCCGATGCTGCTCAGCAGACAGGCAATCGATTGCTCCTCTTAATAGCCTCGTGATCATGCGTGTTGAAGTTACCCATCACTTCTCTTCCCCCTTTGAAAAAGGGGAATTGAGGGGGATTTTATATGACCGCTTCTATAAAAATCCCTCCCAGCCTCCCTTTTACAAAGGGAGGGACTAACAGGAGTTTCGCACTTTGTACGACACTCGTAACAAATACGGATACAGTTCTGCAATGCCTACGGATATAATACAAAGCACCGCCGATAGATTCTGGGAGAAAAATGACAATAGCTGCTTATGATGCTGCAAAAACGATACAGCACCTGGCGCCAGAGAGTAAACCAATCATTGCGATTGTGCTGGGTTCAGGTCTTGGAGAATTAGCCAACCATATTGAAGACCCGACCATCATTTCTTATGACGATATCCCCGGGTTTCACACGCCAGCGGTTGAGGGGCACGGCGGGAAACTGTATTTAGGAAAAATTCATGGTCTCCCAGTGGCCTGCTTACAAGGGCGCCCCCATTATTACGAAGGTATCCCCAATGTGGTGCTGAAAACCGTCGTGCGTACGATGAGTTTGCTGGGGTGCAAACAATGGCTCGCGACGAATGCTTCTGGCTCGATGCGTATCGATATTGAAACCGGAAGTCTGGTGTTGGTTAACGATCATATTAATTTGCAATTCACGAATGCGTTGGTGGGTGAAAACGACGATGATTTTGGTCCTCGGTTTGTTGGAATGGAAGATGCCTATGATCCTGAAATTCGTGAGCAATTTAAAAAAATAGCAAAGCAATTAACAATTGATTTGCACGAAGGTATTTACATTGGCGTTTTGGGGCCATCCTTCGAAACTCCCGCGGAAATTAAGGCGTTTCGAATACTGGGCGCTGATCTGGTTGGAATGTCCACGGTGGGAGAAGTGATTGTCGCACGTCATTGTGACATGCGCGTTGGAGTGATTTCTGTGGTGACCAACATGGCTGCTGGAATGACCAGTGAAAAGATTATGCATGATGTTGCGTTATCAGTTGCCCATAAGGCGTCAAAAAATTTAATCGAGCTTATTTTAGCTTATATTGAGACGCTCAAGTGAATGACGCACACCCAGAATTAATTCCATTCATTGATTTAACCAGCCTGAATGAAACCGATACGCAGGAAAAAATTATTGCCCTTTGCAAAGAAGCTGTAACGCCGATAGGTTCCGTGGCCGCTGTTTGTATTTATCCTGCTTTTATAAAATCAGCAAAACAAGCGCTTGTTGGAACCCGTATAAAAATAGCCACGGTGGCTAATTTTCCATCGGGAGATTTTCCGCTGCCCGATTGTCTAGAAGACATTAAATCGGCTATTCAGGCGGGTGCTGATGAGGTGGATGTCGTGATGCCCTATCGAAATTATTTGAATGGAAACACACGAGATGTGCTCGAATTTTTACAAGCGTGTCGAGGAATTTGCGGCCCATCGGTCATTTATAAAGTCATTTTAGAAACGGGTGAGCTTGTTAATGTGGATGTCATTGCCGGTGCCGCTGAAATTGCGATCGAATCGGGTGCAGACTTTATAAAAACCTCGACAGGAAAAACAGACACCGG
This sequence comes from uncultured Coxiellaceae bacterium, assembly GCA_964348555.1. GTDB lineage: Bacteria > Pseudomonadota > Gammaproteobacteria > Coxiellales > Coxiellaceae > CAMTUH01. The sequence goes on along the minus strand of CAYGED010000027.1, from coordinate 1,605 downwards.
CGCTACTCACCATGCTGTTGAAGCAATTTTAGATGCAATTAAAAATTTTCCTCAAAAAAAAGTGGGTCTCAAAGTGTCGGGCGGTATTCCAAAGGTCGAACAAGCGATGGAGTATTTTTATTTGATTGCTGACAAGATGGGAAAGGAGTGGATGTCTCCAAAAACCCTACGTTTTGGTGCGAGTCAGTTACTGAAAGATATTTTGCACAAGGCCAAACGCTGACAAAAGTGAAACTTGTTTGTGTGAGAGTCACGTGCTATTTTAAGTTTCGCTGTTCGTGAAACTCCTATTTTAATCTGAGAGTTATGATGGTAAATGGACAACTCTACATAATTCTGGCGGCCATTTTTGCTTTTTTTATGGCCTGGGGCGTGGGTGCAAATGATGTGGCGAATGCCATGGGGACGTCGGTAGGTTCCCGTGTGCTGACGATCACACAGGCCATCATTATCGCGGCGATTTTCGAAGCCTTAGGTTCATTGCTTGCCGGTGGTCAGGTGACGGAGACCATTCGAGGCGAAATTATCAATGCATCATTGTTTACAAATTCCCCGCAATTATTAATTTATGGCATGTTGGCCTCATTGCTTGCCTCTGGAACCTGGTTGGTGGTGGCTTCTTATTTTGCATGGCCCGTGTCGACAACGCACACTATTGTGGGTGCGGTGATCGGTTTTGGTGTTATTGAGCTTGGTGCGAAAGCCATCTACTGGTGGAAAATTATTAACATCGTATTAAGTTGGATTGTGACACCCATTATTGCTGGGGTTCTTGCTTATTTTCTTTTTCGTAGCGTGCAGGTACTGATTTTTGATAGTGACAGGCCAGTGAGAAACGCTAAGCGTTACGTGCCCTGGTATATTTTTCTGGTATTTTTAGTCATTGATTTGGTCATATTTTTGAATGGATTAAAGCATATCGGACTTCATTTCTCCCATGCAGTGAGCATTGTAATTTCATTGGGCATTAGTTTCATCGTGATGTTTGCAGGTGCGCTATTAGTGCGGCGGATACCGGATGGCGATGATAAAAAAGGAAGGGTTAATTTTACCAAGATCGAGAAAATATTTGGGGTATTGATGATTTTTACGGCCTGTGCGATGGCCTTTGCTCATGGTTCGAATGATGTGGCCAATGCAATAGGACCCTTGGCGGCCGTTGTCGGTATTGTTAAAGGTGGTTCTGTGTGGGCGACGTCGACAATTCCGTTTTGGATATTACTCTTGGGAGCAATGGGTATTGTGTTGGGTCTAGCCACCTATGGCTATCGTGTGATTCGAACCATTGGCACGAATATCACCCAGCTGACTCCCAGCCGCGGCTTTGCCGCTCAGCTGGCCACGGCGGCTACCGTGGTGGTCGCATCATCCATTGGCCTACCCATCTCAACGACGCAAACTTTAGTGGGTGCGGTGTTAGGGGTTGGGGTGGCGCGCGGTATTGGAGCGCTTAACCTGGGAGTGGTCCGCAATATTTTTATGTCGTGGATTATTACGCTACCCGCTGGAATGGTGTTTGCTATTATTTATTTTCATTTGCTCAGGCTTATCCTTTCTTAATAACTAAACAAGCCCTTAATATTTCTTTAAGGATCAAAATAATTT
>CAYGED010000026.1:0-10802 GCA_964348555.1 uncultured Coxiellaceae bacterium | reverse complement strand
GGCTTGCCACGGGGGATTTTATTTATCTTTTAAATTAAAACTTTCACCACAACCACATTCATTTTCCGCATTGGGATTGCTGAACTGCAACTGTGATTGCCCAAGACCCATGCTCACATAATCTATGGTGGTTCCCTTCACCCAATTGAGGCAAGCGGCGTCCACAAAAATCGTCACGCCGGATTCCATATCGACTCGAACATCACTTGGATTAACCTGTTTTACAACTTCAGGATAGTATCGATAACCAGAACACCCTGCTTTTTTTACGGATAAACGAAAACCAACTGCTTGGTTTGATTGAATCAATTTTTTAAGGTGATCCACTGCACGATCGGTTAATGAAACTAATTGTTCTGCCATATCTTACTCGGTTGTCACATAAGCATAACTATTTTTCATCGCGGCAAGCGCGGTATGCCAACATAATGTTGCACATTTCACACGCATCGGAAATTCCGCAACGCCAGCCAAAGCCAACAACTTTCCCAGGGATTTCGGTGGCGATTGTAATTTCCCCAACACCAACTGATGGTATTGCGAAAATAGGCCATCGAGCTCATCCAGCGTTTTTCCTTTTATCGACTCCATCATCAATGAGGCCGACGCTAATGATATTGCACACCCACTCCCTTCAAACTTTGCTTCTTCCACAACACCATTTTTTTCGTGTAGATAAACGGTTATTCGATCACCGCACAATGGATTATGCCCTTCTTTTACATGGTTCGCATTCGGTAATTGGCCGAACTGCCTCGGGTGCCGGCCGTGATCAATAATCAATTGTTGATACAACTCTTGCAAATCAGACATGTTATTTTCCAAAAATCTCAATGACTTTATTCAAACCCAACACAAGACGATCGACATCCTCGAAGGTGTTGTATACCCCAAATGACACCCGCGCCGTCGCCGGCACGTGGAAACGTTCAATCAATGGCATGGCACAATGATGCCCTGCGCGAATAGCCACACCCTCACTATCCAAAATAGTGGCGATGTCATGGGGATGTGCTTGCTCCATCACAAAGGAAATCACCGGACCTTTTTCTTTGGCATGCCCAATAATTTTTACTCCGTTAACATTGCTGAGTAACCGTGTGGCGTAAGCCAATAATACTTGTCCATGTTTATGAATAAAATCAAAACCAATTCGTTGAACATAATCAATCGCAGCTCCAAACCCAATGACACCTGCAATATTTGGAGTGCCTGCTTCAAATTTATAGGGCAGCACATTATATTCCGTTTTATCAAAACTCACTCGGCTAATCATGTCCCCACCACCTTGATAGGGCGGCATCGTGCTTAGCCATTTTGTTTTCCCATAAAGCACACCCACCCCAGTAGGGCCGTATAATTTATGGCTCGAAAACACATAAAAATCACAATCCAGATCTTGCATGTCAACACGCATGTGAGGAACCGCTTGCGCACCATCCAGTAATACAGGAATGTCAAGCGCATGAGCCATCTTAATCATTTCCTTCACCGGATTAATCGTGCCTAAAACATTTGACACGTGAACCAATGCAACTAGTCGAGTTCGTTTGCTGAGTAGGTTACGATACTGGTTAATATCGATAGCACCATCGTCCTCAACAGGAACCACTGTTAACCGAGCACCTACACGCTCACATAACATTTGCCAAGGCACGATGTTGGAGTGATGTTCCATTTCTGAAATTAAAATTTCATCGCCTGAGCGCACGTTGATCGCTCCAAAACTCGATGCAACTAAATTAATGGAGTCGGTTGCACCACGCGTTAAAACGACTTCGTGCGCGTGTTTCGCGTTAATGAACGATTTAATTTTTTCACGCACACCTTCATACGCTTGTGTCGCCCGTTCACTTAACTCATAAACACCGCGGTGCACATTCGCATTATCATGACCATAATACCGCTGTACGGCATCAATCACTTGCTGTGGCTTTTGCGCCGTCGCACTCGTATCTAAATAAACCAAAGGCTTTCCTCGACTAAGCTGTTTTAGAATCGGGAAGTCTTCTCTGATAGCAGCCACGTCAGACATCACACCAAACTCGATCATGGCATTAACTCCTTCATCAAGTGTGGTGCCATTAATCGCTCCAACACCGTTTGTCGAATAACATCGGTGATTGCCTTATCCGTTATCAATTCCAAAATTTCGTTTGCAAACGCAACCGTTAGCAAATGCCTAGCTTCATCTTCTTTTACTCCGCGGCTTCGCAAATAAAATAAAGCGGCCTCATCCAATTGACCCACGGTGGCACCGTGACTGCATTTTACGTCATCAGCGTAAATTTCTAATTCCGGTTTCGTGTTAATTTCCGCTGTTTCTGATAACAAGAGATTTTTATTTGATTGCAGTGCATGGGTCTTCACAGCATTTGGATGGACGAGAATTTTTCCGTTAAACACCGCTGAGGCTTTATCATCAATAATGCCTCTGTAATTTTGCTCACTCGAACAATGTGGAGCACGATGATCAACTCGAATATGATGATCAGCTAAATTATTTTGAAACGCATGATAGTAGCCCGCTAATTTGGCCGATGCGCCAGATTCATCCAGCGAAAAATTAAGATCATCACGACTCAACTTTGCACCCATTGAAAATACATTAGTTTCAACACGACTGTCTCGATCCTGTTTAACAATCGTATTCGCAATATGAAAAGCCTCTTGTCCTTCGTGCTGTAATTTATAAAATTTCAACTGCGCATTTTGTTTTAACTCTATTTGATTAACAATATTATTAAAATAAGTGATACCGTCACGACCGACATATTCCTCAAAAATAGTAGCGCTGGCATTTTCATCCACCAAAAAAGAATGGCGAAGATGAGTCATCGTCGGATGTGAAGTGGAAGACTCAACCCGATGAACGAGGTGAATTGGCTGAGCCAAGTGAACACCAGCAGGTACACGAAGCTGATAAACGACACTAAATAAAGTATCATTCAATAGCGAAAAAGGTGTCTGGTAAACCTCCCTCATTTCAAGATGAGACAAACAGGCATTCTGTTGATTTTCAGACAAGCAATTAAATTCAACCTCATTCGGCAGATGAGACAACGACTCAACCCAGCAACCATTGACAAACACCAACCGATAAGTACCCGGAATAGATCGAAGCAAAGCGGATGGCCCAATCGAGGCACTCGGCATGAAAGAAAATTCATTTTTAGCGATGGAATTAACATTGGTGTACTTCCAATTCTCAATTTGCCGATTGGGGAAACCCTGTGTCAGAAATTTTTTGAGTCGCCGTGAGCGCCATTCTGGCAGATGTGATCCCGCACGCGCTAACATCGCCTGCAACGACGACTCGCTCCAAATTTTGCTCATGGTTGGCGCTCTCATCATACACACTCAGCCGTGGCTTCGGTTAACCAAGCGTATCCTTTTCGCTCCAACTCCAGCGCTAAAGATTTAGCGCCGGACTTTACAATTCGTCCGTCTAATAAAACATGCACAAAATCGGGTTGAATGTAATTTAATAAGCGCTGGTAATGTGTCACCATTAACACCGCGTTGTCTTTTTGGCGGAAACTATTCACGCCTTTAGCAATCGCTTGCAGCGCATCAATATCCAAACCAGAATCAGTTTCATCCAAGATAGCCAGTGACGGGTTCAACAAAAGCATTTGCAAAATCTCATTTCGTTTTTTCTCACCGCCTGAAAAACCTTCGTTCACCGAACGTTTTAAAAATTTATCGTCCATACCAATGGATACAATTTTTTCTTCAACAAGCGAAATGAAATCCATCGCATCGTACTCCGATTCCCCTCGAGAACGACGAATGCTATTGACCGCTGTTCTTAAAAAATAAAGATTATTCACGCCCGGGATCTCAACGGGGTATTGAAAAGCCAAAAATATACCCTGACCAGCACGTTCTTCCGGCGATAAATCCAATAAATTTTTCCCCGCGTAAGTCACTGACCCTTGCGTCACTGAATAAGCTTCATGACCCGCTAAAATAGCAGCGAGCGTACTTTTCCCAGAACCATTGGGACCCATGATGGCATGCACTTCGCCGGGATTAATCGATAGATTAATCCCTTTTAAAACCTCAATACCATCAACGTTGGCGTGTAAATCTTTAATCGTTAACATTTCCATCTCTCTGGTTAACATGAGTCAGCCCACAGATCCCTCAAGGCTGACTTCCATTAATTTTTGGGCTTCAACTGCAAATTCCATCGGCAGCTTTTGAAATACTTGTTTACAAAAACCATTAACAATCATCGACACCGCATCCTCTTCAGAAATTCCGCGCTGACGACAATAAAATAATTGGTCTTCGCCAATTTTTGATGTGGTGGCTTCATGCTCAATCTGAGCCATTTTATTTTTCACTTCAATATAAGGGAAAGTATGCGCACCACACCGATCACTTAAAAGCAGAGAATCACACTGACTGTAGTTTCTTGCATTTTCGGCTGTCTGAGCGATACGCACGAGCCCCCGATAACTATTTTGGCCCTGCCCCGCCGAAATACCTTTCGAAATAATCGTGCTTTTGGTATTTTTTCCAAGGTGAATCATTTTCGTGCCCGTGTCTGCTTGTTGAAAATTATTGGTTAACGCCACCGAATAAAATTCACCAACCGAATGATCACCTTGCAAAATAACGCTGGGATACTTCCAGGTAATCGCCGATCCGGTTTCAATCTGCGCCCAAGAAATCTTCGAATGCACCCCCCGACAAGCCCCTCGCTTTGTCACAAAATTATAAATTCCACCTATTCCTTGCTCATCTCCCGGATACCAATTTTGCACCGTCGCATATTTAATCTGCGCGTTATTCAGTGCCACTAATTCAACCACAGCCGCGTGCAATTGATTCTCATCACGCATGGGTGCTGTGCAACCTTCTAAGTAACTGACGTAACTCCCTTCGTCGGCAATGATTAACGTCCTTTCAAATTGACCGGTTTTCGCTTCGTTGATTCGAAAATACGTTGATAATTCCATGGGACATCGAACCCCTTTTGGGATATACACAAATGAGCCATCACTAAACACAGCCGAATTCAGTGTCGCAAAAAAATTATCCCGATAAGGCACAACGCTTCCCAAATATTTTTCAATCAACTCCGGGTATTTCTGAACGGCTTCAGAAAAAGGACAAAAAATTACGCCCGCTTCCGCGAGCTTTTCTTTGAACGTGGTTGTTACGGAAACACTATCAAACACAGCGTCTACAGCCACACCCGCCAATCGCTGTTGCTCATAGAGCGGAATGCCCAACTTGTTATAAGTTTCAATTAATTTCGGATCGACTTCGTCAAGGCTTTTTAGCTGTGGTTTCTTTTTTGGTGCGGCATAATAACTAATCGCTTGAAAATCAATGGGCGCTATTTTCAGCTGTGCCCAAGACGGCGATTTCATCGTCAACCAATGACGAAACGCGCGTAAACGCCATTCCAACATAAACTCCGGCTCATTCTTTTTCGCTGAAATAAGGCGAATAACATCTTCGTTTAAACCGGCAGGAATGACGTCGGATTCGATGTCTGTCACAAATCCATGGCGATATTTTTTATTGACCAGTTGATTTAAATCTTCGTTACGCATGTGAAATTGGATTCCTTTGAATGTTGAGTGGTCCACCACAGCGGCAACCCTGACCACAACCTATTTTTTCTGGGGCCGTGTGTTTAGGTAAAGGCTTATTTAAATCAGTTAGATTCCAATCGCTTAACACATTAAACACAACGCTATTGATGACTTGCCAATTATCTCGCAAGCCACAAACACGATCGTGTTCACAAACGTTTTCCCCTTTACAACACTCCGTCATCGCAGGCGTGCCATCGATCGCCGAAATGATATCGGCTAAACTAATGGATTCCGGTAATCGTGACAAACGGTAACCCCCCGTTACGCCACGCTCTGAGTTGACCAACCCCGCCTCGTTTAAAAGCTTCAGCACCTTGCTAACCGTGGGGGTCGATAAATGGGCTTCCAAAGAAAGCTGAGCCGCACTAAAACGTTTTTCAGGCGACTTCGCCAGCGCACTCATGAGCGTGGTGGCATAATCTGCTAATCTGCTAATTTTCAACATAAAACACCTTACGGAATCGGATACCAAAGAAGCCTTCGCTTTCGCGCTTAGATATAGTACCATATTCGTCCTATATCGCAATCCAAGGCCCTTAAAAAATCATGGCTACCCATAATGCACATCGACTTCGAACCGCGATGGTGGTGACGCTGATCAGTTCCAGTGTCAATTGCCTATTGGCACTCTTCAAAATTGTCGTCGGCTATGTCGGTCAGTCCCAAGCGCTGATCGCTGACGGGTTGCATTCTTTTTCGGATCTCATCACCGATGGGCTCGTGCTGTTTGCGGCTCGCATGGGCGCACAATCCCCGGATAAAGAACACCCCTATGGGCATCGACGAATTGAAACGATCGGATCCCTCGTGATTGCTATTGTGCTGATACTCGTTGGATTGAGCATTACCTATGATACGATCCACCACCTTTTCCATCACGCGGACATTCGAAAGCCTGCATTTTCAGTGGTCATTGTCGCTATTATTTCGGTGCTGGCCAATGAAGGTTTATTCCGCTACATGCTTTCACAAGGTAACAAAATCAATTCGAATTTACTTCGAACCAATGCCTGGCACAATCGCAGCGATGCGCTTGTTTCGATTGTGGTGCTGGTCAGCGTCATTGGATCCATGCTGGGTATTTTCTTTCTCGATTCCATCGGTGCTTTGATCATCGCTGGCCTCATTTTAAAAATGGGGATCAAAATGATCATGAATAACATCAAAGAGCTCATTGATACCGGTGTTGATGAAAAAACACTAGAAGAAATCGACGACATGATTTCAAAAACACCCGGCGTCATCGCAATTCATCAATTACGAACACGATCGCACAGTGGGAATATCTTCGTTGATGTGCACATCCAAGTGAGCCCCAAAATCAGCGTTTCTGAAGGCCACTTCATCAGCGAACAGGTGCACAGTACGTTGATAAAAGCCATCCCAGAAATTGAGGATGTGACCGTGCACATCGACCCCGAAGACGATCGCGAGTACATGGTCTCCGTTGATCTCCCCAATCGTGATGTTGTGGTGGCAAAGCTAAAGCAAGCATGGGCCAACTTGCCGGGATACGATAATATCCAACGCATTGTGTTGCATTATCTGAAATCAAAAATTCACGTGGACGTGTATTTATCGGGTGAGATTGCTGATAAAAAAAACCTAGACAGACTCTACAACGAATCGGTAAAATCGATAACTTATCTTGAAGCCGTTACCCTTTACCTGATTTAAAGAGGCCTACACATGGATGGACAAACGTATTTGTTTTACGATATCGAAACAACGGGGCTCAATAAATGTTTCGATCAAATCCTGCAGTTTGCCGCTATCCGAACCGATCAAGACTTGAATGAAGTGGAACGACATGAAATGCAGGTTCGCTTAAATACTGATGTTATTCCTCATCCCGCTGCCATCATCACCCATCGCATTAATCTCGACACTATGCGGCAAGGCAAACAGGAAATCGAAGCCATTCGCGAAATTCACGAACTGGTTAATACACCTAACACGATCAGCATCGGTTATAATTCACTGGGCTTTGATGATGAATTTCTGCGTTTTTCCTTTTATCGAAATCTTTTAAGCCCTTACACGCATCAATACGACAATCAATGCAGTCGCGCTGACCTTTATCCAATGACTGCTTTATGTTATTTATTTCAAAACTCAGTACTCAACTGGCCGATGCAAGATGGAAAAATATCATTGAAATTAGAAAATCTTTCAAAAGCGAATCATCTCGCTGAAGGCCAAGCACACACGGCGATGGTTGATGTGGAGGCCTGTCTGGCACTCGCGAAGCGATTTGCCTTACAAAAAGAATTTTGGAAATACGCGCTCGGTTTTTTTGACCGAAAAATTGATCTGCAGCGGCATCAACAATTATCCACTTTCTCTGTCGATTCATCACACGCCTATCCCGAAGCGATTTTAATTCACGGAAATTTTGGTTTTGATAATGCTTTTCAAATCCCTGCGCTTTGTCTCGGTGCGCACCGGCATTATCGAAACCAACTGTTGTGGCTCGCGCTGGATTCGGATACTTTGTCATCGACCACATCCCATTCGATCCCAGAAACCACTCGAGCTATTCGAAAGAAAGCTGGAGAGCCGCCTTTTTCCATGCCATTTTCACGGCATCAATTATCAACCGATCGAATCAAGAAAGTGGAGCATAATAAAAAATGGATTCAAAGCAATCCTAATTTGTTTCAACAAATAGGCGACTATCATCAACATTACACTTATCCCAGTGTTCCTAATGTGGATCCCAATGCCGCACTTTACGAAATCGGCTTCCCAGCTCCCCAGGAAACTTTTTTGTTTAAGCGCTTCCATCTCTCGGAAATTGATGAAAAAGAAAAAATTGCCTTGAGCCTTCCGAATCCCATTCACCGTGAGCAAGCCATACGCATTTTGGGGCGACACTATCCCGACTCGCTTTCACCCATGAACAAACGCTTATTCGAAGAATATTTAAACCAACTCCAAAAAAATTCATTGATCGACTTTCGCGGACAACCCAGCCTCAATGCAAACAACGCCCTACACGAAATCAACCGCCTTGAAACCGACATCAATCTCGACAACGAACAACGCACCCTGCTCGCGGATTTTAAGCGATATTTGACAGCGATTGTTTACGAATAAAAGACTAGTAACTCGTTTTAACCTTGCCGTTTAGCAACCACATCGCGAATATAAACCGGTTCGGCTTGATCGGGTGGAAGAATATCACCTTTCGCGAATTTTGCGGCAGCGATTCGTGCCACCATTTCGGCGTGCGGGTGCTGTTTATCGTGCTTAATGAGTTGCTGTTTTAAACGATCCGATAGCTGGCTTTCATAAACTTCCCAGGCATTTCCTGTGGCGATGCAGTGCTCATCGTCTGGCAATTGAATGACGTCGGGTGCTGATAACCGATCAGCAACCACCGCTTGCATTAAACCATCACTATTTAAAGCATAAATTCCCCAGTAAATGGCACTCATTCGCGCATCCCAACCCACTAACACTTTTTCTCCGTGTCGCACTGAAACAGACTGAGCCAATGCTTGCAACGTTGAAACGGGAATAACGGGTCGATCTATGGCATAGGCTAAACCCTGCGCCACACCGGTAGCCAAACGCACACCCATAAAACTCCCCGGCCCTGCGCCAAACGCAATGGCATCGAGCTGATGCAAATGAATTCCCGTCACCGCCAACAATTCGTCCACTTGAGATAAAATAAAATCGGAGTGCTGTTGAGGCGCAATCACCCATCGCTCCTCAATCCGTTGATCACATAAAATGGCAGCGGAACAAGCCTCTGTTGCTGTTTCAAGTGCTAGGATGATTGACATCTTCAACGGGCGCCAAATGAGTCGCAGCGCGAATGGTTACATTAACATGATTAAGCCGCACATAGCCTTTGCTTGAAACACCTGGATAAGTAAAGCCGCGTTTCCAAATAGGCGTGTAATCAAATCGCAACGTACCCGTGGCTTTTTTGAGATTATACGCGCTCGGATCCATCGCCAACGTTAAGCCGTTATAACAAATTTTTAATGGGACAGAATGGTTCCCATTCACACTAACTACTATTACGGATCGGCAAATGCCCGGCTCCATGCGAAACGAAACTGCCCGAATTGGGTAAGCATTAATAAACGGGGGCATCATCGCACCCCCCTGGGACAACGTGACGTCAATCGCTGGGCCATTATAAAGAGTGGTATTCATTTTGCTCCACGTATCGTGAATTTGTCGATAATCTTGAGCGCTTTGCAGGCGCTCGGTCTCGCTCATGAATTGCCACTTTGCTGGGGAAATACCGAGATCACTCGGACCAACCGAACAACCCGCCAGCAACAAAATCGCCACTGAAAGCCAGAGAATCCGAATCACATTATCCCCCAATAATCTCACGATTGAAGCAAGATCATAGGCCGTCCGGTGACTAATTACAACTGCATGACTGGTTTTGTAGATCTCTTGCCAGGAGTGATTTAGACTAAGCTCATGGAAACAACGACCCTGGAAAACCCCATCGAATTGCAGGCCGATGAGATCTTTACGGTTTCAGAGCTCAATGCACAAGCTCGATTACTTCTCGAAGAAAAGTTTGAAACCGTTTGGATCACCGGTGAAATATCAAATTTAACGCGTCCCAGTTCAGGACACTTATATTTCTCATTAAAAGATACTGACGCTCAGGTTCGATGCGCTTTTTTCCGCAATTATCACCGACAACTTCATTCGCTACCCGAAAATGGGCAACATGTATTGGTTCAAGCGCAAGTCAGTTTGTACGAGGCTCGCGGCGATTATCAACTCATCGTCCATCATCTCGAACCGGCCGGCGAAGGCGCATTGCAGCTTGCGTTTAATCAACTAAAACAAAAACTCGAAAAAGAAGGTTTATTCGATTCTTCACATAAAAAACCGATGCCAACATTTCCCAAATGCATTGGCCTAGTGACTTCGCCCACAGGCGCTGCAATTCGCGATATTCTCACCGTTATTCGCCGACGTTTTCCAACGCCCGTGATTATTTACCCCTGTATGGTGCAAGGTGACAAAGCCGCTAAAGAAATTGCCGACGCAATCGAAATAGCCAATCGACGCGTAGAATGTGAGGTATTAATTCTTGCGCGAGGCGGAGGTTCCATCGAAGACTTATGGCCGTTTAATGAAGAAATCGTGGCGCGCGCCATTTTTAAAAGTAAAATCCCGATCGTTTCGGGTGTTGGG
>CAYGED010000025.1:0-11344 GCA_964348555.1 uncultured Coxiellaceae bacterium | reverse complement strand
AGCACTTGGTTGACGATCTCCGCCTTCAGATTGGTGATTTCAATAATTTTGTCACATCGATTGAGTAATGATCTATCGTGGCTGACGATGATCACGCCCTTCGATGAATTTTCAATATATTGATATAAAATATGGCGCCCTTCAGCATCAAGATTATTAGTGGGCTCATCAAAGATGATGAAATCAGCTTGAAATATGAGTGTTTTTGCGAGTAATACTTTAGTTTTTTGTCCACCACTTAATTGATGAAATAACTGGTTGAGGTCGATGGGCCAGAGATTAAATGCGCTTAATGCATTTTCAATACGTTTTTCAATATCCCAATGATCACGCGCCCTTTCAAAATCATTTTCATCGATGCTGCCCTGATTGATCCGCACTATAGCCTGTAGAATTGGGCTAACACCCAGTACATCGGCAATTGTGGCGCAGTTATTAATAGATAAATGAGATTGTGGACTCTCAATGAGCTTGCCTGAACAGACTACTTCTCCATTGTCTGGTGGTAACTCTCCAGTCAACAGTTTTAGGAAGGTCGTTTTGCCAACTCCATTGCGGCCTACGATACCATATTTGGATGATTCGAAGGTTAAACTGATCCTGTCAAATCGAACGGGCGTTTGATTCAAGTGGAATGATAGATTGTTCAGGATAATTCGAGGTGCTATCGTCATGCTTAATCTCTTTTTTTCATTGTGGGACGGTCCCAGTTGGGATTATTAAAAATCATGAAAAAAGATGTGTGCGCATTGGACGAATACCTCAAGGAATGGTTAGTAACAGCAGCAATTGTATCATGAGGGGAGTTAATGATGCAAAATGAAGTATTTACATCAGTCCTAATAACGCTGCAAAGAAAGAAAAGAGTTAAACATCTATATTTTCAGCGGCTAAAGCATTCTGCTCGATGAAAAGTCGGCGAGGTTCGACTTGATCACCCATGAGCGTCGTGAAAATTTCGTCGGCTTGCACCGCATCCTCAATGGTAACGTGTAATAACCGGCGTGTTTCAGGATCCATGGTGGTTTCCCACAGTTGATTAGGGTTCATTTCACCCAAGCCTTTGTAGCGTTGAATGCTTAATCCTTTTTTCGCTTCAGCCAATAACCAATCCAAACCTTCACCAAAGGTGCTAATCAGATGATGTTGTTCGCCACGTTCAATATAAGCGCCTGATTCGATGAGTCCGGAAATTTTATTGTATAAGTCGGTGATGTGCCGATAGTCTGCGCAAGAGAAAAAATCCAAATTAAAAGGATGTTCGTGTAAGATACCGTGACTTCGAACACGAATAACAGGGAAAAATAATTCACTCTCAGCATTGCGTTGTATTTTGATTTGATACTGTGAACCTGCCTTTGTTTTTTCATTGAGTATGGATTCTAAGTGCTTTGACCAAGCACTTACTTTTTCTTCTTGTGAGAGATCAGGTGCAAAGAGGGGTGTATTATTCAGCATTTGCAATAAAATTTCGCGGGGATATCGTTTGGATAAACGATTAATGCTGCGTATTGCGGTGCGGTAATGCATCGCGATATTTTCGAGAGCGGTTCCAATCAATGGAGGCGAGTCTGGGCTGGGATATAGTTTTGTTTCGGCCAATGCTAATTGCATGAGCAGCGCATCTAAGGCAACGTCATCTTTGACATATTGTTCTTGTTTGCCTTTTTTGACTTTATATAAAGGGGGTTGAGCGATGTATATATGGCCTCGTTCCAATAGTTCAGGCATTTGGCGATAGAAAAAGGTTAGCAGCAGTGTTCGAATGTGTGAACCGTCGACGTCTGCGTCGGTCATGATGATGATGCGATGATAGCGTAATTTGTCGGGATTGTATTCTTCGCGTCCGATGCCGCATCCCAATGCAGTGATTAATGTGCCCACTTCCACGGAAGAAAGCATTTTATCAAATCGAGCCTTTTCTACGTTTAGGATTTTACCTTTGAGCGGTAATATCGCTTGATATCGGCGGTCACGCGCTTGTTTAGCAGAGCCGCCCGCCGAATCACCCTCAACCAAATAAAGTTCGCAGAGTGCAGGATCTTTTTCTTGGCAATCAGCCAACTTTCCGGGTAATCCCCCGATGTCCAATTCACTCTTTCGTCGTGTCATTTCGCGTGCTTTTCGCGCGGCTTCGCGAGCACGAGCAGCGTCAATAATTTTCGTCGCAATGGCGCGTGCGTATTTTGGATTTTCTTGCAAGTAATCGTGAAGCTTGTCGGCGACCAGCGATTCAACAACCCCTTTTACTTCTGATGAAACTAATTTTTCTTTTGTTTGTGAAGAAAATTTCGGATCGGGAACTTTCACGGATAAAATAGCGGTTAGACCTTCTCGCGCATCGTCACCCGTTGTAGCCACTTTAAATTTTGTGCCCAAGCCTTCTTTTTCAATGTAGCTATTGAGTGTGCGTGTCAGTGCGGCTCGAAATCCGGCTAAGTGCGTGCCACCATCGGGTTGTGGAATATTATTGGTAAAACAGAAAATAGTTTCTTGAAATCCATCGTTCCACTGCAGAGCAAGTTCGACGATGATCTCATCTTTTTCCGAGGAAAAATAAAATGCCTCGGTGTTGATTGGCACTTTTTGTTTATTTAAATGTTGAATGAAGGCACCTATGCCACCTTCATATTGAAAAACATCTTTTTTACCGGATTGTTCATCCAATATTTCAATTTGAATGCCAGAATTTAAGAAAGATAATTCGCGCAGTCGTTTTGCTAAAATATCGTAATGAAAAACAGTGTCGGTAAAAATAGTAACGCTGGGTTTAAATCGGATCTCAGTTCCAGATTTATCGGAATCACCGATCACTTTCAATGGCTCGTCCGGCACGCCCATTTTGTAATGTTGATAATATATTTTTCCGTTCCGGCGAATCGTAAGATGTAAATCCTCGGATAAGGCGTTAACAACAGAGATACCAACGCCGTGTAAGCCACCCGAAACTTTATAAGAGTTTTTGTCGAACTTACCGCCCGAGTGCAACACGGTCATGATCACTTCAGCAGCGGATCGGCCTTCCTCCGGGTGAATATCAGTGGGAATTCCGCGTCCATTATCTCGGACGGTAACGGATCCATCAACATGAATCGTCACCCAGATATGTGTGCAGTGCCCAGCCATCGCTTCGTCAACTGAATTATCGACAGCTTCAAACACCGCGTGATGGAGCCCAGTACCATCGCTTGTATCGCCAATGTACATACCGGGGCGCTTTTGGACCGCATCCAAACCTTTTAAGATCTTGATGGCGGATGAGTCATAGGCTTGTGGAGGGTCTACCACCATGTTCATGTTAACTCCCTTGTAGGCTGAGTTTTTTATTTGCAGAAAACAAGACATTATACCATAATGCGAACTTTATGCGAGAGATTTTAGGTCGAACAGATATTGCATAACTCGCTGAAATACAGTGGAAAATGATCATTTTCTAAAGTTGGAATTTACGAGCCTATAACCCCCGCCAAAACGACTAAATATTGACCAAATTGAGCAAAATATGGGCCTTAATTTGGGTAGCTTTTTACGGTTCCACGTTCCACGTGGAACAAAGCAGTGGCTGAGGAATTAAGGAAAGGTAAAATATCTTCCTTTATGGTACCCGTGATAAAGATCTGGGCACCAATGCCGTGTAAAATCGCAATGGTTTCACAGCGTTTTTCTGCGTCCAGCTCAGCCGCGAGGTCGTCCAGTAGAAAAACAGGGCTTTGGTTTAATTTTTCTTTAAATAGGCTGCCCTGGGCAAGGTGGAGGGCATGGGTCAGCAGCTTTTGCTGCCCTTGTGAAAGCAACTCTTGAGCAGGGTGCTCATCAACAAAGATTTGGAGGTCGGCTCGATGGCATCCTGAGTGAGTATAACCACGCTGATAATCGCGTTGCAGGTCTTTTAATAGGGCTTCTTCTAGAGGCGTGTCCATTTCCCAGCCCCGGGTGTAATGGAGGCGAAACGAAAAGGACGGCAAAAGCTTCTTAATGAGTCCCTCGAAATAGGGCTCAAACGCTTGAATCGTTTTACTTCGTGAAATATCAACCTCGTTGGCTGCAGCGACTAAAGGAGTCGTCCATATTTGGAGCTCATTTTTGCTGGCGCCGGTCTTGAGAGCCGCATTTCGGTGCTTTAGTAGACGCTGTGCGGTCTGCCAGGCAGAAAGAAAAGAAGGTTCCACGTGGAACGTCATCCAATCGATGAATTGACGTCGTACTTTGGGACCATCCAGCAAAAATCGATCGCTCATCGCGCTTACTGCTCTGACTGGGAATTGATTGGCAAGTGCTACCCAGCTGGAAATAGGCTTTCCATCCAGCCGAAGTTGCCGTTGACCATCCAAATAGCGTTCTACGCCCAATGGAATGAGACGATCGTTGCCAGCCAGTGTTGCAAAAATCGAAAAACTGTCCATTCCATGCTGGATGAGGGGATGAGAAAGATGCATGCGAAAGGAATGGCCGGTACTTAAATAATGAAGTGCTTCTAGCAAGCTTGTTTTGCCAGCCCCATTATCTCCAAAAAAGAAATTGATAGAAGGAGAAATCGTAATATCAACCTGGCTCAGGTTTCGAAATCGTTGGATGGATAGCGCGTTAACGGTAGGCATGAACGGGATTCAAGCCTATAAACGCATGGGCATGACAACGAATGCACTTTCATCAGCTGAATCGGCCTCTTCAATCAAAACACTGTTATTGGAATCAGAAAAGCTTAGCCTAATAGGACCTGAGTTTGTCGTATTTAAAATATCGATTAAATAACTAACATTAAAGCCGATATCCAGCTCAGGACCGTTATAGTCGATGCTAACTTCTTCTTCAGCCGCCTCTTGTTCTGGGTTATTGGCGGAAATGTGTAATAAATCCTGTCGCAACTCGAAGCGTATGCCTTTGAATTTTTCATTGCAGAGGATGGCGGTGCGTGTTAGTGCCTGTTTTAGGACTTCGCTGTCGATCAAAATTTGTTTGTCAGCGTTCTTTGGAATCACACGCTCGTAATCGGGAAAGCGCCCTTCAATTAATTTTGATGTAAAAATAAACGCTTCTGAAGAAACACGGACGTGATTATTACTGAAGGTGAGATGAACAGTTTCTTCCGTGTCATTCAGTAGTCGTAATAATTCAATGACACCTTTTCGAGGTAAAATGATTTGAATTCGATGCTGAACATTGACGGGTACATCGATGACTTGAGTGGCCAAGCGGTGCCCATCGGTAGCCACCGCTCGTATTTTTCCAGTCAGTACTTCAAGGAGTAAGCCATTCAAGTAGTACCTAACATCTTGTTGTGCCATGGAAAAATAGGTGCGCTGCAATAAACGGCGCAAGTCTCGTTGGGGTAGCGAGAGTTCAAGATGACTTTCGTGTTTTTCTAAATTTGGAAAGTCTTCAGCTGGAAGAGTGGCCAGCGTAAAGCGACTGCGCCCTGATCGAAGCACAACACGCTCTTTTTCTCGATACAATTCAATTGGGGCATTTTCGGGTAATGCACGGCAGATATCCATGAGCTTTCGCCCGGGCACCGTAATTTGATGCAAATCTGGCAAGATTTGATCAATAGTAGTTTGACCAACCAGCTCAACTTCCAAGTCAGTTCCCGTGATGGATAGATTATTATTTTGGGTGCTGAGCAATACATTTGATAAGATGGGCAATGTTTGTTTACGCTCCACCACGCCGATGACTAATTGAAGAGGTTTTAAGAGTGTTTCTCGGTGCAAACTCAATTTCATAACCATTCCTCTCTACCATGAGTTTTTCACTGAGTGAAAAACAGATTGCTAACCTGATAAAATTCGAATGAGGTTTTTATAATCTTCTAAAATATCGAGCGAACTAGCAAGTAATTCTTTTACTTTGCGACAAGCATGAAGCACAGTGGTGTGGTCTCGACCACCAAACGCATCGCCAATCTCTGGCAAACTGTGATTGGTTAATTCTTTGGCAAGCGCCATCGCAATTTGGCGTGGGCGTGCAATGGATCGGCTGCGACGCTTGGATAAAATGTCGGAAACTTTTATTTTAAAGTATTCCGCTACCGTTCGTTGGATATTTTCGATGGTAATTAATTTCGCTTGCAACGTGAGCAAATCTTTTAATGCCTCGCGCGTGAAATCCACGGTGATGGGTTGTCCGGTAAAATGCGCGTTTGCAATCACTCGTTTGAGTGCACCTTCAAGCTCACGAACATTCGACTGAATATTTTTTGCGATAAAGAAAGCCACTTCGTGCGGTAAATGAATTTTTGATTGCTCTGCCTTAGTCATTAAAATAGCCACGCGCGTCTCTAATTCGGGTGGTTCGATCGCAACTGTCAAACCCCAGCCAAAGCGTGACTGTAATCGTTCTTCAAGTCCGTTGATCTCCTTAGGATAACGATCGCAGGTTAAAACAATTTGTTGTTGGCCATCGAGCAATGCATTAAAAGTATGGAAGAACTCTTCTTGGGAACGATCTTTACCAGCAAAAAATTGAATATCGTCAATGAGCAGAACGTTTAATGAGCGATAAAATCGCTTGAATTCATTCATCGCATTTCGTTGTAAGGCTTTAATCATGTCGGCCACAAAGCGTTCGGAATGAAGATACAAAATTTTTGCATTGGGGCTTTGTTGGGCAATGCGATGCCCAATCGCGTGCATCAAGTGAGTTTTTCCAAGTCCCACACCCCCATACAGAAAAAGGGGATTATAGGCCTGTCCTGGATTTTCAGCGACTTGAGTTGCGGCCGCGCGAGCCAGTTGATTTGATTTACCCTCCACGAAACTTTCAAAAGTAAAATTGGGATTAATGTTGCTATGCGCATGAGTTGAACTGGTGCCAAAACACAAGCCGGTTTGAGTTGTTGAAGTTTGTTTTTGTTGAATCGGCGTTGATATGGGTGGGGGCGCTTCAATCGATTTACTTCCAATTTCTAATTTAATTTTTGGTGAAAGATCGCCGCTTATTTGTGACATTAATTCAGTAATTCGCGACAAAAATCGCTCATTGATCCAATCTAAAACAAATCGATTGGGCGCCAACAGCAAAAGACCATTTTGTTTGGATTCAACGGCGTGTAATGGGCGTATCC
Organism: uncultured Coxiellaceae bacterium; assembly: GCA_964348555.1. Lineage (GTDB taxonomy): Bacteria > Pseudomonadota > Gammaproteobacteria > Coxiellales > Coxiellaceae > CAMTUH01. The sequence continues at coordinate 4,281 of CAYGED010000025.1, read as the reverse complement.
ATGTGTTGTATTGTTGCGGCGGAACTTCATCGCGAAGATAATTTAGACATCGGTCCCATAAAGATGGTATTGACACGTCGGTAGTCTCCTAAAAGAGTGGTCTAATGACATTTCCACTGGCTTGGCCGAAATTCGCTGATTTTTGCGATTCTCGAAAATCAACACATGCTAAACACCAAAATAATATAGTGGTGTATTTTTGTTTGAGCGTCCCAAAATTGGGTTTCATATTGTATAGCGCTGCGGATCACTTATCAATTTTCTTTTTCACAACGAGAAAAAAACTCAAATAAACAACCCCAGGTTGTTTTCTATTTTCTCGGGAGTGCATTTGTTGAGAACTAAGCCCGAACATGTCATTCCGAGTCCGCTCTCGTTATCATCCACGGTGAAATATCCAGGCTGGTTCTCAACATATCACAATGTGGATAAGAAAAAAAATGAGAGATTGATGATTCTTATTGAGAGAAAATATCCAGGATAGCCATTCGAACAGCTATACTATTTTGAATTTGTTGGAAAATAACGGACTGCTTCCCATCGGCAACGTCGGAAGCAATCTCAATGCCTCGGTTCATTGGGCTTGGGTGCATCACGATTGCATCGGGTTTAGCTAAGCGCAAACGCTCTGCCGTGAGGCCGTAGGCCTGATGAAATTGGGCGATATCTGGAAAATCAGTTTGGGACATTCGTTCTTTTTGTATACGCAAACAAACAATCACGTCGCAATCGGCAAGGCCATCCGAGACAGATGACGTGGATTGAATGGGCGCAGGAAAAGCTGAGTTGGGAAGAAAGCTCGGCGGCGCGATCAATTGAATTTGTTTCACTCCCATCGTCACCAATCCATCGATCAAAGAATTTGCAACGCGCGAATGTCGAATGTCGCCGATAATGGCCACACGAAGAGAAGACCAATTGGGTTTGAATTGTTGGATGGTAAATAAGTCGGTCAAGGCCTGTGTAGGATGCTGATTTCTACCATCGCCCGCGTTGATGATGACGCTCGTGTTGCCGATCTGTTGACTGAGCCGATCCAGAAACTGTTCATCCGATTGTCGAATAATAAAAATATCCGTTCCCATCGCGACGAAAGCTTGGATGGTATCGGTTAACGATTCCCCTTTAACCAGAGAAGAGAAATTGAGTTGTGGATCAATGGTGATGGCGCCAAGACGTTTAGCGGCAAGGTCAAATGAATAATGGGTGCGTGTGCTGGGCTCCAAAAATAAATGAGTGACGATCTGTTCGCGCAAGCAATGGGTAATGGTTTTCTTCTTGCTGGAAAGTCGGTGATATTTTTCGGCGCGTTGCAGCAAAAGCGCTAGGGCACTGCGGTCAAGCGCTTTCATGGTGAGCAAATGTTGAGGGATCGCATTATTTTTCATCGATGTTTCGTAACCATTGTTCCAAGATTAATTTAGCGGCATAGCTATCCACTTGTTCTGGCATTTTGGTCCCGGTTGTTCGGTATTCTTCAGCTAATTGCCGTTTGGATTCCAAGGTGGTCAGTCGTTCATCCAAGGTATAAACCACCAACCCGAAGCGTTGCTGAAGTTTTTTAGCGAACTTCTTTGCGGCGTTTGTCGTCGCTTGCGCACTGCCGTCCATATTATATGGTATCCCAACCACAAAGGCATCTGCGCCCCAGGCTTGAATGAGTGTTTGGATAGTTTCCCAGTTGGGAACGCCATCTTTTGCATCAAGCACGGCGATCGGGTTTGCTGACTGAGTCAGCGTTTGTCCGATGGCGACACCGATGCGTTTCATACCAAAATCAAAGCCTAATAGGGTGATAGGCTTAGGCATGTCCTACCTGGCCTGAAATCCGTTTCAAATCGATGCCTATCGAAGCAGCCGCCGCTTCCCAACGCTTTTCCAGGGGGGTATCGAAAAGAATATGATGATGGTAGGGCACGATAAGCCAGTCGTTTCTTGAAACTTCTTTTTCAAGTTGACCAGCTCCCCAGCCTGAATAGCCCAGTGTAACAATAAAATAGTTGGGCCCAGAGCCTTTGGCAATTTCATCGAGCATTTGTTTTGAAGCGGAGATTGAAATGTCGTTGCTATTCGAACTCGATTTAGCGCTGTTCTCGAAAAGAATAAACCCACGTTCTTGCCCGACCGGGCCGCCCATTAAAACTGGGATTTTTGAGATCGAAGGATTCGTTTTGATGTTTAAATGCTCGAGGACACCACCGAGATTAATTTGAGAGGGTTTGTTAACGATCACGCCCATGGCGCCAGCTGGAGTATGCTCATAAATATAAACAACGGATTTATTAAAATTGAAATCAACCAAAGCAGGCATGGCGACAAGGAAATGGTTGGTCAATACATTTGTCTTCAGCATACGCAACCAGTATGCTTGGATCTGTAGGGACTGGCAACTATACCGCGCGAGGTATAGTGGATATTTCGGGCTGTCCATGTCGAGAATGGACCAGCTGGTGCTATCCTTGACGAGAATAATTTGACATAATTCTAGATCATGTTATGTAGAAGTAGTGGGGATCATTGATGGGGACTTCAACACCGTCGCAAATTTACACTGATTTAAGTACAGAAGAGCTCGTAAAACATGCCCTTAGCAATAATGAAGGCGTGTTGACCAACACGGGTGCGTTGGCCGTCAATACCGGTAAGCGAACAGGGCGATCCCCTAAAGATCGTTTTATCGTCAAAGACCTTGAAACCGAAAACACCGTGAATTGGGGGCCGATCAATCAACCCATTTCACCGGAAGTGTTTGATGCTTTGTGGAAGCGAGTCGAGGAATATTTGTCGAAGCGCCCCGCGTACCTTTCTCATTTAAAGGTTGGCGCGGATGATGAGCATTATCTTCCATTAGAAGTGTTGACGGAGACGGCTTGGCACAACCTCTTTGCGCAACACCTTTTTATATCGTCGCAAAATCCATCACGCGAAAAAAAATCGATTTGGAAAATTATAAGTGCATCTGGATTAACGACCGACCCGAAACGGGATGGTGTTAATAGCGATGGCGCTGTCATCATCAATTTGTCTCAACGTAAAGTATTAATGGTTGGAATGCATTATGCAGGAGAAATGAAAAAAGCGATGTTTTCTGTGCTCAATTATTTTTTACCGGCGGTTGATGTATTGCCCATGCACTGTGCGGCCAATGCGGGTGAGAAAAAAGACGTGGCCTTATTTTTTGGTTTATCCGGCACTGGAAAAACGACTTTATCCGCCGATCCCGATCGATATTTAATTGGTGATGATGAGCACGGATGGAGTTCGTCCGGGGTATTTAATTTTGAAGGGGGTTGTTATGCAAAATGCATTAATTTATCCAAAGAACGAGAGCCTTTGATTTGGGATGCGATTCGAGATGGGGCCATCGTTGAAAATGTTGTATTAAAAGCAAAGGGCATTCCCAATTATGATGACGGCAGTTTGACACAAAATACCCGAGCCGCTTACCCATTGGAATACATCAAAAAACGTGTTCAAGAAAATAAAGGCGGCGTTCCTAAGGCGGTGGTTTTTTTAACGTGTGATCTTTATGGCGTTTTACCCCCTGTGGCATTGTTGACAAAAGAGCAAGCTGCTTTTCATTTTTTGAGCGGTTATACCGCGTTGGTGGGCAGCACTGAAGTGGGTAGTGCCAAAGGCGTTACACCAACATTTAGCACTTGTTTTGGAGCCCCATTTTTCCCAAGACGCCCTACCGTCTACGCAGATTTATTGATGAAGCGAATCGATGAATCTAATGCTCAGGTTTATCTCGTGAACACCGGGTGGAGCGGCGGCGCTTATGGTGAAGGCGGGGAACGATTTAGCATCCCGACGACCCGAGCGGTTATTCATGCCCTATTATCAGGGGTTTTACGGGATCAGCCATTAGAGACATTGCCTGGCTTCAACATGACTATCCCGAAATCGATTCCCGGGGTGGATGCAAAGCTCCTCAATCCCAGAAATACTTGGAAATCGAAGAAAGCATACGATCAAAAGGCCAGACTATTAATTGAAAAATTTCGTGAGAATTTCAAAAAGTTTGATGTTCCAGCGAGTCTATGGAAAGCGGCCCCCGTCGTTGAATAAATAAATCATGTCGATTGCTGACAACATTCGGGAAGTTTCAAAAAAAATACGAACAGCGGAATTTTCGTTTCGTCGACGAATAAATTCAGTGACCTTGCTTCCAGTCAGCAAAGGTCAGCCAATTGAAAAGATAAGCGAATGCATCGCGGCTGGCCTGACTGCATTTGGTGAAAGTTACTTTCAAGAAGCGCTCACCAAGATAAAAGCTTT
>CAYGED010000024.1:0-11506 GCA_964348555.1 uncultured Coxiellaceae bacterium | reverse complement strand
GGGGAGAATCGCGATTCTCCCCCTTGAGAATCCCCCATCGCGTAAGGTAAGACCCCGGGTAAAACCGGGGTCTTCGCTTCGCTAATGTTTGGGCTTGGAAATACCCGGTTGGTTTGGAGGTATTGGTTGGGCATCCTGCCTATTCCTCATTCCTTTGCATCCCACAATATATGGGTGTTTCACTGCTTGATGAACACAAGATAATGTGTTTTAGGTGAAATTGCAAGAGAATAGCCTGGGAGAAAGCTGTGTATAACATGTGCAATAGTGCGGAAGTTACCCACAGGAAATTTCGTTGGTAAGGTTATCAATGGCTTAGCAGAATTTGCCTAGTTTTGGGTCCCATAAAAAAATTTGAAAATAAATACCCCGTGGCTTGCCACGGGGTATTTCCTGTATTATTTCGCTCTACGCGAAACTCGTGAATAGTCCCAGAAAAAGTTTGCCAGTAGGGTGCTTAGAGTGAAACAATGAGCGCATTGGGTCGCTGCTGCGCGAACTGGTTTCGTGCCGGCGAAACCGTACAGGGAAAAATCTCGCGCTTGCGGCCGAGATTGTTAAAAGGATTTTTATGGATCGCGAGATCATTGATCAGCACGGCTATCGGTTGAATGTCGGGCTTGTTATGGCTAACCGAGTGGGGCAATTACTTTGGGCGCGTCGCATTGGCCGAGTGGGTGCTTGGCAGTTTCCTCAGGGTGGGATGTTGCAAGGAGAAACTCTTCGGGAAACCTTATTTCGCGAATTGCATGAAGAGTTAGGGCTGCCAGCAGAAGCCGTTGAAATTATCGAAGAGATGCCCGATTGGATCAGCTATGAAATTCCGCTCGAGTTTCGACGCTATGGTTCGACACCACTTTGTGTCGGTCAACGTCAACGTTGGTTTTTATTACGTTTAATTGCGGATGATAACGCCATTCAATTGGATCGATCAGGATCGCCGGAATTTGATCGATGGCGTTGGGTTGACTATTGGTATCCTTTAAAAAAGGTGGTTCCTTTTAAACGAGAGGTGTATAAGAAAGTATTGAAAGCATTCGAAGGACGCTTTTAAAATAAATACCCCGCGGCAAGCCGCGGGGAAAAAATTTTAGCTATCGGACTAAATTGAAATGTTAAAAATTCTTCGACAAATAACGCAGGAAGTTAAAACGGCTTCCAGTTTGCAGGAGGCCTTGCAGCTGGTTGTTGCGCGAATTTGTGAAGTATTACCAGCTGATGCATGCAGTTTATTCATCGCTGATGATATTGAAGGTGAATATGTTTTGATGGCCACGGAGGGTTTGAATAAGAAACAAGTCAAAAAATTGAGGGTTAAGTTTGGCTCTGGGTTGATTGGTTTAGTGGGGCAACGCGAAGAGCCCATTAATTTGGATAATGGAAAAGCGCATCCCAATTATTTGAGTAGGCCCGAACTGTCCGAAACTGAATTTCACGGTTTTTTGGGTATTCCTATCATCGAGCAAGGTGAGTTGCTTGGCATATTGGTTGTGCAGCAGCGTGAAGAGCACTTTTTTTCGGAAGAAGAAGAGGCCTTTTGTGTCACGCTCGCGATTCATTTAGCGGCTGAAATTGCCCATGCTCGTGCTAAGGGTGCGTTGGAAGATATGGAAAAACGCCGTCGTCGGCGAATAACGGAAACCATTTTAACGGGCGTTTCGGGTTCTTCCGGCGTGGTGGTTGGAACTTCTATCGTATTGTTTCCACCGGCTGATTTGGATGCTGTGCCAGACCAAAAAATAACGGATATTGAAGGGGAAATTGCTGCGTTTGATGCCGCATTGGGCCACGCGCGCGATGAAATTCACCTGTTACAAATTCGCGCGAAGCACTCACTCAGCGTTGCCGAAAATGCGCTTTTCGACGCGTATTTGCGATTGCTTGATAGCCGTACGTTCGTCAACGAGGTGATTTCGGAAATTGAGCAAGGACAGTGGGCGCAAGGGGCGATTAAACGCGTCATTAAAAAGCACATTTTACATTTCGAGTCATTGGAGGATCCCTATTTACGTGAGCGTGCAGCCGATTTTCGGGATTTAGGTCGACGTATTTTAGCCCATTTGCAGCTGAAAGAAAAACAAATGCAGGAATTTCCAAAAGATACCATTCTCGTTTGCGATGAGGTGACCGCCACGCAATTAATGGAAGTTCCCGAAGAGTGTTTGCGCGGTATTATTTCTGGGACCGGTTCAAGCAATTCGCACGTGGCGATTTTAGCGCGTGCATTGGGATTGCCAGCGGTAATGGGTGTTTCAGGCACGCCGCTTTCAAAATTGGATCGAAAAGAAATTATTTTGGATGGATATAACGGTCAAATTTATTTGGCGCCGTCCCTTGAAATGAAAAAAGAATTCCAAGCGTTGGCTGCCGAAGAACAACAGCTCGATAAAGAACTCGAAAAATTGCGTGATTTACCGGCGGAAACAAAAGACGGGCACAGTTTAGCGTTGTACGTAAACACGGGGTTGGCGATCGAGGGTGGTTTGTCGCTGAGCGTTGGGGCCGAAGGCGTTGGTTTGTATCGAACCGAGATGCCTTTCATGATTCGCGATCGATTTCCCAGCGAAGAAGAACAACGCATCATGTATCGGCAGTTGTTAAATACCTTTGCGCCGCGACCGGTCATCATGCGCACCTTGGATATCGGGGGTGACAAGTCCTTGTCTTATTTTAAAGTGCACGAAGAGAATCCTTTTTTAGGTTGGCGTGGCATTCGCGTTACATTGGATCATCCCGAAATTTTCTTACAGCAAGTTCGAGCCATGTTGCAAGCCAGTCGTGGGCTTAATAATTTATCGCTTTTATTACCCATGGTGTCTTCCGTGGGTGAGGTGGAAGCGTCGATTCGGTTGATTAATCAGGCGCGCGATGAATTAGTCGAAGAAGGCCTAGCGGTGGAAATGCCAACGATTGGATTGATGATTGAGGTTCCAGCAGCCGTGTATCAAGCGTATGAGCTTGCCAAGCGCGTCGATTTTTTATCGATCGGTAGTAATGATTTAATTCAATATTTGTTGGCGGTTGATCGAAATAACCCGCGAGTGGCTAATTTGTATGATGGTTTGCACCCAGCCGTGTTGCGTGCGATGTACTCAGTCGTGAAAGCGGGGCACAAAGCCGGCAAATCCGTGAGTATTTGTGGTGAAATGGCGGGTGATCCGCTGGCGGTAGTCATATTGTTAGGGATGGGGTTCGATACCTTAAGCATGAATGCGCGCACGTTACCACGAGTGAAATGGGTTATTCGGAATTTTTCGTTGGAAAAAGCCAAGCAATTGCTGGAAGAAGTTTTAGCGATGGATGAGCCGAAAGACGTTCATTTGCATTTGGAGAATGCATTGGATGAGGCAGGGTTAGGTGGTTTAATCCGTGCGGGTAAGTAGGGCCTGTTTACAATTCTACTTGGCTGGGCGTTATTCATTGATTTTCTGCGCTCCGCTGCTTATTTACTTCAATGTAAACTGCGCTGCGGCGCTCAAAAATCAATGAACTCCACTTCAGCCTAGCGAATGGTAAACAGGCCCTATGTCGATGTGAAAGTCCCTCTTTGGCCAATCGTTATTGAATGCGCTATCATTTTCCTGATATTGCTTTATCATGAAAGAGACGCTTAGTGAGAGGTTCGTCGATGGAACACGTGCTCATGTTGATCTTGATATACCTGGTGTTGGGTGCCTGCGCAGGGGTGATTTTCGGCACGCTGGGGGTTGGTGGCGGTTTGTTAATTGTGCCGGGGTTGGCGTGGATATTTCGTTTGGAACACTTTCCGTCGGATGTGGTGATGCACATGGCCGTCGGTACTTCCTTGGCCATCATGATCATCTCAACGATACGTGCCATCATCGCCCATCGGCGTTACGAAACCGAATTTTGGAGTATTTATCGGCGTATGCTCATTGGCATTATCATCGGCGTTGTTGGGGGAGGTGTTTTAGGCCATTTTCTCCATAGCCGAATGATTGCGATTCTTTTTGGTGCTTTTGTGCTTCTCATGTCCATTGGAATGTTTTTCATGAAATCGATTGATCCCAAGCGCCAATTGCCCGGTAATGTGAGCATGGGTATTGTTGGCGTCATCGCGGGTATTCTCTCTGGTTTGTTAGGTATCGGGGGTGGCGTTATTACGATCCCCTATTTAACTTATTGCAACGTAAAAATGCGGCAATCGCTGTTGATTTCGATAGCCACCGCATTAACCGTTTCTTTATTTGGTACCTTGACCGTCATGATTACGGGTATGTATACGCCCGATCTTCCCGCGTGGAGCACGGGTTATGTTTATTGGCCAGCTTGGTTAGGCGCATCGCTGGGCACCGTATTTTCTGTCCCGCTGGGGGTGAAATTATCTTATCGTTTGCCGATTCCAGTTTTAAAGCACGTGTTTGCCGTTTTTTTATTGTTGATCGGCGTGCATTTGTTGTTTAGTCACTAGGCTTTTATTGTGTTGTTATACCCAAAGTTTAATCCGATTGCGTTCAATCTTGGGCTCATTAAGGTGCATTGGTATGGGTTGATGTATCTCATCAGCTTTATGGCAGCTTGGTGTTTGGCAAATTGGCGTGCGCGTCAACCGAGCAGTGGATGGAGCCGGGAGCAAGTCGGCGATTTTATTTTTTATGCTGCCATCGGTGTCATCGTCGGTGGGCGTTTGGGCTACATGATTTTTTATAACCTATCTGATTTTATTACGCACCCCTGGATTTTTTTTCAAGTTTGGGATGGGGGTATGTCTTTTCACGGTGGTTTGATTGGTGTTGGTTTAGCCAGCTGGGTATTGAGTCGACGGTTCAAGAAAAAATGGATGGATGTGGTCGATTTTGCGGCTCCGCTCGTGCCGATCGGACTGGCAGCGGGACGCTTAGGTAACTTTATTAATGGTGAGTTGTGGGGTCGGGTCACCAACGTCCCTTGGGCGATGGTATTTCCCAATGCGGGTCCTTTACCGCGCCACCCGTCTCAACTTTATGAGTTTTTGTTGGAAGGCGTTGTTCTATTTATTATCTTATGGGTATTTTCATCGAAGCGGCGTCCTCGATTCGCTGTTGCTTCATTATTTTTGATAGGTTATGGTGTATTTCGGTTTACGGCAGAATTTTTCCGTCAACCGGATCCGCAATTGGGTTATATTGCGTTGGGGTGGATGACGATGGGGCAGTTATTATCACTGCCCATGATAATGATCGGCATCCTAGGACTCTTTTTCGCTTATAGGCACAAGGAAAGTTTATGGTTAAACACTTCATTTTAATTCTCTCGCTGACGGCATTAGGTGTTATGTTTAGAAATGAGTTGGTGCATGCGTTGGATGGACTCGTGTTAATTCATAATTACATCGCGCAAACGCTACACTTAGTTTTTTCCAACGATCAAGTTGGGCGACTGATTCAGGATATGGTGTCGTTACTGGCGATTCCATTGGTCGCGGGATTTTGTGTGGCCATTATTTTTTGGATACTGAAAAAAGCAGCCATGCCACATACCATATCGGTCATTTGGGTGCTGTGGTTAATTTTGGTGACAACGATGCTAGCGCAAACGCATTTTGTGCCACCGGCTAGCGGTGCGTCCCAAGGCAGAGAAAAAGCAGAAGCACCGATTCAGGGTAAAAATGCGAGCGAAGTGGCGCCGGTTATCAGCATTGAGGGTGGGGCCAAATAAAATGCCCTGTGGGATACCTCATGGTGTAAGGTCCCACTGCAAGCGGCGGGGTATTGAGGAGAATAAAAATTAAAAATGAAAACCTACCTTGATTTTTTGCGACATATTTTAAATCACGGAGCGGATCGACCCGATCGCACGGGGACTGGTACGCGCAGTGTATTTGGTTGTGAGATGCGCTTTAATTTAAGTGAAGGTTTTCCACTCGTTACCACGAAAAAAGTGCATTTAAAAAGTGTGATTTATGAATTGCTGTGGTTCTTGCGTGGCGATACGAACATAAAATTTTTGAATGACAACGGCATCAGTATTTGGGACGAATGGGCCGATTCCGATGGTGAATTAGGCCCTGTTTATGGAAAGCAATGGCGACAGTGGGTTTGTGCGGATGGTCGGGTCATCGACCAGTTGCAAGACGTGCAGTCTGAAATTAAAAAGAATCCCCATTCGCGTCGTTTGCTGGTGAATGCGTGGAACGTTGGTGAATTGGATAAAATGGCTTTGCCACCGTGTCATTTGTTGTTTCAATTTTACGTGTCGAATGGTTTATTATCGTGTAAATTAACGATGCGTTCAGCCGATGCTTTTTTAGGTGTGCCATTTAATATGGCATCGTATTCGTTGTTAACGCACATGATGGCGCAACAATGTGATTTGGGTGTGGGAGAATTTATTTTGTCAGGCGGTGATTGCCATATTTACGCTAATCATTTTGGTCAGGTAAAAGAGCAGCTGTCTCGCGAGCCGCATCCGCTTCCGCAATTGTACATCAAGCGACGCCCAGAAAGTTTATTCGATTATCAGTTCGATGATTTTGAGTTTCTCAACTACCATCCCCATCCAACCATCAAAGCACCGATTGCTGTTTGAATTCGCTTGAAAAGCGGTATTGTTTCTGTTAGCTTCCTGAAGCATTCGTTCATTACTCATGGAGATTGTGATGAGAACTTTTTATCCTAAAATAGAGCCTTATAACCAATTTTTTCTTGAAGTCGATCAAACACACCAGTTGAACGTTGAAGAATATGGTAATCCGAAGGGAATTTCCGTGATTGTTAATCATGGTGGCCCAGGAGCTGGTTGTTGGTCTACTTATGCAAGGTATTTTAATCCAGAACAGTATCGAATTATATTGTACGATCAACGGGGTGCGGGAAAGTCACAGCCCACGAGCTCCTTGCAAGACAATCAAACCGATTATTTAATTGAAGACATTGAAACATTGCGTAAAAAATTAGGGTTGGATAAAGTGGTGGTTTTTGGTGGCTCCTGGGGGGCGACTTTGTCTCTGCTTTATGCACAGGCCTATCCAGAAAACATTTCGGGTCTCATCTTACGAGGCATTTTTCTTGGACGTAGAGCGGATACACGGGCTTTTTTAACGGAAGATAGCCAGGCAGTGAAGGATGAGCCGGAAGAATGGATACGCTTCAAATCCTATGTGTTTCCGGATAATCCTAATGAAGAGAAATCATTTGAAGAAATTAGCCAGGCTTATTTGGGAAAAGTGATTGATGAGGACCCTGATGTTTGGAAGCCAGCGGCTAAGGCATTTGCGCGTTGGGAATCCGTGAATGCTTGCAAAGATCCTGTCAAGCGAGCAGAAGAATTGGAGTGGGCCGAAACAGACAATGCCTTAAATATGGGACGGATTGAAGTATATTATCTTTGTAATGAATGCTTTTTTGAGAAAGAAACTCGCATTCAAGATGATTTGAATAAGCTGCCTAAAGTGCCCATCTACATTACCACGGGCATGCAAGACACCATTTGCCCGCCCGATCAGACGCGCGTGCTCATTGCTCGCTTAAAAGCGCTTGGACACACTAAAGTTAAAGCGGTATTTCCCGAAAATACCGGGCACTCCGGCTATGATCCTGGCAATGTGAATGCATCGATTGGGTTTACCGATCACTTTTCGAGTCAGAATCAGAATGAAGAAAAGGAAGAGGAATCGTTTTCTCCACTGGGGTGTATTAAATAAACAACCCCGGCTAAAGCTGGGGTCTTCGCTTCACTAATACATTTTTTCCCCGCGGCTTGCCGCGGGGAATTTCCTGTATAAAAAAGATCACTCGTTATTATTGAGAAGCATTCAGCCCTTTTAACATCAGCAATGCTTCGAATAATTGATAATCCGATTTGGCTAAGCCGATCTGAGTTTTCAAGATTTTCTTGCGCTCTTCGGCTAGCTTTTGTGCGCCTTTTTCATCGTTACCATTGTGTAGATGATTGTCGAAATCCGATTCGTCAATCGAGAGATAACCACTCTTTGAGGTGGTTACCTCTAACTCTGGAACGGTTACGTTGGGGATGATGCCCCTTGCCTGTATTTCACGACCCGCGGGTGTGTAATACAAAGCCGTGGTTAGTTTAATGGCGCTGTCTTTACTGATGGGTAAAACAGTTTGCACAGAACCTTTTCCAAAGCTGCGAGTGCCCATGATAATGGCGCGTTTATAATCTTGAAGCGCACCCGCAACGATTTCGGATGCAGAAGCCGAGCCTCCATTGATTAATACCACCATGGGTGTGTTGGGGATGATGTCGCCCGAAGTCGCTTTGATAAACATATCCGAACCTTTGATTCGGCCTTTGGTGTATACGATGTAATTATGATATTGATTCAATTTGCTGGCATCTAAAAAAGTATCAGCCACTTGCGCGCTGACATCCAACAAGCCGCCTGGATTGTTTCGTAAATCTAACACGAGTCCATTTAAATGGCCGCCAGACTCTTTTTTCAGGTTATTGATTGCAGAAACCAATTGCTCTTCGAGAGGGCCTTGGAAGAAAGTAATTCGCGCGTAACCATAGCCCGGCTCCAACATTTTACTTTTAACGCTGATGAGATGAATGACATCACGAGTGAGTGTAAAGGTTAAGGGCTTGTTTGCATTTTTTCGTAATACCGTGAGCACGACTTTTGTGCCTTTTTGGCCTTTAATGCGTTTCACTGCTTCGTTGAGACTGATATTTCGCACCAACTGATTGTTGATTTTGATGATGTAGTCATCGGGTTTGATACCCGCTTTATCAGCCGGTGAGCCATCAAGCGGGCTGATCACTTTGATAATGCCATCTTGTGTTACCGTCAGCTCGATGCCGACGCCAACAAATTCGCCGGACACGGTTGTTTTAAGCTCTTTTAAGTCCTCCGCGTTGAGGTAAGTGGAATGAGGATCGAGGCTGCTGACCATCCCACTGATCGCATTGTCGAACAGCGTATTATTCGAAACATCTTTAATGTAATAGTGATGGATGACAGCAATCGCTGTCACAAAACGTTGGATGTCTTCCTTCGGAAGTACTTTGCGTTCGCTTTGATAATTGGCATCGTTGTTAAGCGATTCATCCAGTTTTTTAGTATCGGGAAAGTTGATGGCTAATGCAGAAAGGGTAACACTAACGATGATAAAAGTGACCATCATCAGTATTCGTTTAACAAGCCTCATTTTATTCTCCTTTCACTCATTCCATTGAGCACTTAGTGGCACCATGCCATTGGGTTAAGTGGCTTCGAATTATAGCGAATAGCAAAATACAACGCGGGGAAGGAATATCCGCCGCTTTTGCCAACAGTCGCTATGAGATCACCCTGTAAGACTTTGTCACCCGGTTTTTTATACACTGAATGGTTCCTTCCATATAATGTCATATAACCATGTCCATGGTTGATAATCAACAATAATCCATATCCAGGCAGCCATTTTGAAAAAACAACAACGCCGGGGGCAATGGCATGGACCGGTTTATTTTCAGTCGTTCGGATCAAGATACCATCCCATTTTAGCTCGCTTTGATAGATTTCAGTACCAAAAAGTGGAAGGATGTGCCCAGACGTAGGCCACAAGAGTGTCCCTCTGAGGCGTAAAAAATCTTGTTGGTTTTCCAGTTCAGGGGAGGTATTTTTTTCAAGGTGGTGAAGCGTTTGCTCAAGTAAACGTTTATTGGCGATTAAATCCGAAAGCTTTTGGTTTTTATGGTTGATTTCATGGTTCAGTGAGGTGATGATTTCCTCTCGATGCTGTTTCAACTGAGTGAGCGTCATTTGTGTTTTTTGTTGTTTTTGCTGGAGATCCGTGAGCTTCGCGGCGTCAATATGGATTTTTTCTTGAGCGTTTTGCAAGTCGTTTAATAATGTTTTAAATGTTTCAATGTGGTGGATTCGATCTTGCGTCAGGTATCGATAGTACATCATGAGTCGGTTGATGCGGCTTGCGTCACCCTGATTTAAGATGAGTTTTAATGAGGGTTGTTGACCAAGCAAATAAGCGGCTCGTATTTGAGAGGCAATCCATTTCTGTTGCTCCAGTATTTTTTTCTGATATTCCTCGGAGTTTTTGTTTAATCGATTTAAGCTGAATTGTTGTCTTTTTAATGCTAAATTCGTTTCGTGCAGTTCAAGTTGGCTGGCGCTGGCTGCTTTTTCAGTGGTTTTTAATTGTTTAAGATAAACATTACGCTTATTTTTATCGTGAGAAATGCTCGCTTTAATTTTTGCGATTTTTACGTCGATGGTTTTTATTTTTTGTTGAGTTTGTGTGGCAAACGCAAAGGAGCTGATCCAGACCAGGTAAACGGCTAGCGAAATTGTCGACAATACTTTTTGCAACATCCTGTGCATGATTTATTGCAGCTCAAGTAAGTGTTGTCCGGTCATTTCGGGGGGCGGCTCGAGCCCGAGGAGATACAGTATCGTCGGTGCTACGTCATCCAGCGCGCCCAACGCTTTTTTGATTCTCGCCTTTCTACCCACGTAAATAAAGGGTACTAAATTACTGGTGTGAGCGGTATGTGGTTGACCGGTTTTTTCGTCGTACATCAGTTCCGCGTTACCGTGATCGGCGGTAATAATGAGTTCGCCGCCGACTGTTTTTAGTGCGTCGATGATGCGTTTGGTGCATTCGTCGATCGTTTCAATGGCTTTGATGGTGGCGGCTTCATCGCCAGTGTGTCCAACCATATCAGGATTCGCAAAATTACAAACGATGAAATCGTAATTGCCCTGTTTGATCTTATCGACAAGCGTTTGGGTGACTTCGATGGCGCTCATTTCTGGTTTTAAATCGTAAGTGGCTATTTGGGGTGAAGGGATGAGAAGCCGATCTTCATGAGGAAAAGGAGTTTCATTGCCGCCATTGAGAAAGTAAGTGATGTGTGCGTATTTTTCAGTTTCCGCGAGTCGGAGTTGTCGGAGCCCGTGTGTCGATAAATATTCTCCGAGCGTGTTGACCAACTTTAGGAGAGGAAACGCTACGGGGACGGCGAGATCTTGCGCGTATTCGGTTAACGTAACATAAGCCGCTATGGTTGGAATGGTTTTTCGGTCGAAGTGTTTAAATTCTTTATCGACAAGCGCGTGAGAAAGTTGTCTGGCGCGATCGGCACGAAAATTCATGAATATAACGACGTCACCATTTTCAATGATGATTGCCGGTTCGTTTTTCGCTTGAATGAGGGTGGGCTTAACAAACTCATCCGTTTCGCCACGTGCGTACGCCATTGCTAAGCCCGCGATGGCATCGTTCGCCATAAACTCTGTTTTACCCATCGTCAATAAATCATAGGCTTTTTCAGTGCGCTCCCATCGCTTATCACGATCCATGGCGTAATAGCGACCGATGAGCGAAGCAATTTTTCCTGCGTTGTTGTAGCGACTGAATAGCGAGATGATTTTTTGAATGGAGTGTGTCGCTGATTTGGGTGGCGTGTCTCGGCCGTCAAGGATGGCATGCAAGTAATTCTTTTTCACGCCTTCTCGATGGACCAGCTCGATCATCGCGCTGATTTGATTGTCATGGCTGTGCACGCCGCCAGGCGATAATAAACCGAGAATGTGCACGGC
>CAYGED010000023.1:5527-11826 GCA_964348555.1 uncultured Coxiellaceae bacterium | reverse complement strand
ATTTCATCGTTGGACATTCGCGAATGCTTAATAAAAAAACGTCCTCCTCGTGCGAGGCTGTCTAAATAAGTTGAGAAAAATATTGAAATATCACAGCCGAGTCACGGGGATCCAAACTGGCGGAGTAGAGAAAATTGATTGTCTCACTGAGTTTGTTGGGCTTCGCTGGCGGCTCAGCCCAACCTACTGGCTCGGAGAAAATTAATTGACTCACCGAATTTGTTGGGCTTTGCTGGCGGCTCAGCCCAACCTACTGGTGCTGGCTACTCGCGTGTAATAGGCTGACAAGTTCGAGGTCTACTGCTTGTTCTTCTTGCTGCTTTTCTTCGGGTTCCAAACGAACATCTTCATCCCAAAAGCGGTAAATGCGTCTACCCATATTTGCATCGTAGATTCCTGATTCAGTTCTACTGAAGCTGACTAAAAATTGAAGCGGCAATTTTAGCGGATCTTCAGCATATTTTGTTATTACGGAGTATAGTTTACTCTTTTTATCGGGTATCGCCGCTAGGATGTTTTTAAGCTGCTTTAAATTTTTGATTGTTTTTACCCGATCGAGTATCTCATCCGAATACCGGTTAAAAGATTTCATCGTCTCCTTCGATAAAGGCTGGCCCTCTAACCAATCTGGCCATATCAATTCAAGCAGTTTTTTTACGGTGTCAGCATCGGTACCCTTTTTCTCCTGAAAAACTTCTCTTCGAAAATGCTGAGACCAGAGACACTCCAAAGCACTTGCTTTATCAAAAAGTCGAATCGCTTTGGCATAATCAGGAGTCCTTGCATCCTCAAGAACTTCCTTATCTTTGTAAGTCATTGCACGATAGAGCATCGCATTGATATTACCTAATCCAATGGCTCTCTCGTAAAGTTCAACGGCTTCTTGGTATCGTCTTTGAGACTCATGTATCCGACCCAAGACAGCCATGGCTTCAGCATCGCCAAGCTCAGAAGCTTCGTTCAGCAGTGAAGTCGCTTTAGCAGTCGCCTGAGCAAGACTGGTCTCCACCCCTAAATGTAAATGAAGGGATATCGTTGTCCCTTCAAAGCCATCTTTATGTATATGCGCTCGGTGTACCATCGCTTCAGTATCCCCCAATACGACAGCCCGATCGTAGAGCTCAATTCCCTCAAGCAAACTTCTATCACTAGCCAAACTTTCATTGTTATCCACATCGATACAATTCATATTCCATCCCTTCTTCTCCCACCACCGATCAGACACACCCCTCCAAAGCAGATGAGCACGACGCACCATAGCACCCGCGTGATCAAAACCAATCGCTTTGTCATAATAAGCGATCGCACCTTTCATATCCCGCGCAAACTCCTGAAACAGTCCCACCTGATAATAAGCATTCGCCAGCGCTGGGCTTTCCTCTCCTTTACTTTCTCCATCTTGTTCATGCGCTCGAATCAGCTCCAAGGCTTTTAATATAAGTTCATCTTTATAGGACACCACATCGGGGTCATTTTCTACCTTTGCATATAGATATCTCATATCTTGAAACTTAACCCGTCGGGGCGTTCCATTCAGAAAATCGCTTAAATAGCCCAAAAAGTGCTTTGTTACAAACTTCATCGTTTACCTCTAGCCATACCAATATGTTACGATCAAACATTGTACTTGACCCAGCTTAATGAATTCTTAAAGCTCAAAAAGGCAGAAGTTCCCGATACACCACGAAACCCACCTCCCCTTCCCGAGCTCGATAGGCTTCACCAACACAATGGCCAACAACTGCAATTAATTCATCCCCGTAATAAATGAGTGGAATGCGATCGCGCTCCCAGGTCGGTACACCCCATTCTTGAAAAAGATTTTTTAAACGGTGCGTTTCTTTTCTATTTTCAGGACGACATCGCTCGCCGCCGCGACGAAAGCGAACGCGGATTTTCTCTACATCGATATCACTTCGTATGCCATGTCCCTGAGCCTGCTTCACGTTCAACACACCTAATTCGTGAGGCAAATCGAGTGGATTTTTAAAATCCCACTCGATCGTCAAACCTGACTCAAGAGGCGTCCGCACTTTCAGTAAATACAAACGTCCTTGAAATCGTCGAACCTCACCGAACTCCCAGATAAAAACGGGATTTGCTTGTGCTGACGCACACACAACGTTTTCAATGATTTGCTCGATGTGCTTGGTGTTAGGCAACCGAAAGCCCTCACGCACGATCCAGTGACGCAACAAATTTCGCTGCCTCTGTTTTGACAACAACAAAAAAGGTTTAATCAGTAATGTATCTTTCAATAACACTGACGCTAAATCAATGTCCGCCAGATTTTCTAACAGTACACTGGTTTCTGCACAATGCACCGCTGAACGTGAAAACATTGAAAACACTTCTGGCCAGCGATCTTTTAATACGGGGAAAATCCGATGACGCAAATAATTACGATTGAATCGCACGTCCATGTTCGTGTCATCATCAACCCACTTTAACTTATTTTCTTTGGCATATTTTTCCAACTCCGATCGACGTTCACTCAGCAACGGACGCAATAAAAACCCTTGGGCAAAAGATTTTTTTGCTGGCATGGCCGATAACCCTTTCACTCCCGCTCCGCGCAATAATTGCAGCAACACCGTTTCGGCCTGGTCGTTTTCGGTGTGCGCCGTTACCAAATTTTCGTTCGCCTTCAAGGATTCTAAAAATGCACGATAACGCGCTTGTCGAGCAACCGCCTCGACGCTATCACCTGGACCCACATTTAAATGCAATCGAATAGAATCAAAAAATACCGATAATTTCTCGCAAACTTGACGACAATGCCGCTCCCACGCATCTGCATGTTGATGCAATCCGTGATGAACGTGAATGGCACGCAGTTGAACTCGATCATCCAATTCGCGCAACTTCGCGAGCGCGTGCAATAACACCGTTGAATCCAATCCGCCGCTGTAGGCAACACAAAAATAAGGACATTCAACCAACGCTAACAGTGTGGAATTTAATTTCTTTGTGGTAAACATGCTAAGATTATTGCTTAGGTTTTCCCGTAGCTTAACCAACGCTGATAACGCTCATCCAATAAAATATCGATTGATTTCGATTTCAGCTCGGTTACATAACTCACGAGACGTTCTTTCAATTTAGCCGCCATGACATCCACGTCCCGATGCGCGCCACCCAGCGGCTCTTCGATAACCTCATCCACTAAATTCAGCGAATACAATCGATTCGCCGTTAAATTTAATGCTTCGGCAGCATCCGATGCTTTTTGCGCGCTTTTCCACAAAATCGATGCACAGCCTTCCGGCGAAATAACCGAATAATAGGCATATTGCAGCATTAAAGTGCGATCACCCACCCCGATAGCCAATGCGCCTCCCGAACAACCCTCACCAATAATGGTGCAAATGATGGGTGTTTTTAAATGTGACATTTCAAATAAATTGCGCGCAATCGCCTCGCTCTGATTATGTTCCTCCGCAGCAACGCCCGGGTAAGCACCCGGCGTGTCGATTAAAGTAAAGACCGGTAGGTTAAATTTTTCAGCCAACTCCATCAAGCGCAAGGCTTTACGGAATCCTTCCGGGTTCGCCATACCAAAATTACGATCGATTTTTTCTTTGGTGGTACGACCTTTTTGATGGCCAATCACCAGGACAGGCTCACCCTCTAAACGCGCCAAACCACCAATGATCGCTGCACCTTTCGAATAATGTCGATCACCTTCAAGCTCATTAAAATCCGTGAAGATTCGATTCAGATAATCCATCGTATAGGGTCGAAGGGGATGTCGTGCTAACTGCACAATTTGTTGCGCACTTAAATTCGAAAAAATTTGGCGCGTCAACGCCGCACTTTTTTCTTCAAGCTTCGCCACTTCTTCGCTGAGGTTAAGATCGCGGCTGGTGCCCACCCGCCTCAATTCATCAATCTTTTCTTGGAGCTCCGCAATGGGCTGCTCAAAATCCAGATAATCGAGATTCATTTTCGCCTCACAGAGCATCTATACGTTGCGAGGTATAATGTAGCAGTTTCAACTTGTTTCTACCAGTTGAGTGTCCTTTTGTGATAGACTCTCGGCTTGTCGTGGGATGGGAGTAATCAATTGATGGCGCTATCTCTACCTATCCTAAAAATTTACGTGGCTGGCGTGATCGCGCTGATCACGATATTGAGTGGATACGCCTCGCTGCACTTTATTCGGCGGCATCAGCACCTCCTACAATTGGGAGATGCCTTCGCTGACGGTATTTTCTTAGGCGCCGCCGCTTTTCACCTCCTTCCTAGCGCTTACACGGGTTTTCGACTCCACCTTCAGCCAATCGCCGCTTTAGTGATTATCCTACTTATTCTGATCGCAGGCTTCAGCCTACTTTTTTTCATCGAACAAGTGGTCACCCAACGCGAGCACACGACCACTCAGTCCCAACGCTGTGGTGCAAGCGCATGGATGCTGACAGGAATATTGTCCACACACGCTTTCATTGCGGGTGCTGCACTGGGTATATCAACCACGCGCGTCAGCGTCACCATTTTACTCATCGCTATTTTAGCCCATAAAGCGTTTGAAAGTTTTGCGCTGATGATGGGCCTGCATCGAAACGCCAACGCAGGAAAGACGCCTTCATTTATTTTATGGATGTTCGCCTTTGTCACACCACTGGGCATTCTATTGGCTTCTTGGGTTGACATTCACTTTCAATCCGCAATGGGCACGAGTATAACCAGCATTTTCAGCACGTTTGCTGCCGGCAGTTTTTTATATATTGGAACACTGCACGACAACGGACACGAACACTTTCACCCATCGCGTGACCGCAAACACCGACATGCCAACCTATTGATGACATCCACTGGTTTTATTCTCATGGGACTCGTTGGCATTTTCATATGAAAGAAACTCGTGTTCTATAGAACACCGCGGTTATCAAACACAAAACAATCACCTGCGTAAAATTCATCGCCACAACGCTCGAGGTAATTCAAAATACCGCCGTCCAATTGATAAACTTCCTGAAATCCCCTTGCTAACATGAGCGCCGCTGCTTTTTCACAACGAATGCCGCCCGTGCAATAGGTCACAATGGGTTTTATTTTTATATTTTCGGAAAGCTGATCCAATGCATCCGGAAATTCACGAAAAGTTTGTAGATTTAAATCGAGCGCAGTCGTAAAATGCCCAGCCTCAACCTCATAATCATTTCGAACATCGAGAACAATCATTTCTTTTTTATCGCGATACCATTGACGCAACATTTCCGGCGATAAATATGGCGCGGTTTTTTCGGCGGGCTTAATCTCAGGGCAGCCCATCGAAATAATTTCCAGTTTAACTCGAACGAATAGCCGTAAAAATGGAAAATTATCTGAAAAAGATTCTTTATAAGTAAGCTCACCAACCGGTGTTTCTTCTTTCAAAAACTGTTTAAACGGCGCAATGTTTCTCGGCTCCCCAGCCAGCATTAAATTAATGCCCTCGGTACTAAGCAAAATAGTGCCTTTTATGGCTAATTCCGCCGCTTTTTGTCGACAACGAGACTGTAGGGTTACCAAACTCGATTCATCGAAAGAAATAAATTTATACGCGGCAATATTCAGGATTTTCATTGTCGAGACACCATGAATGAAGCCGTTTGATCCGTGGGGTAAATTTTTATCTCACGCACATCAACGTGTGGCGGGCGTGTCGCACAAAACAGCACCGCTTCAGCGATATCGTTTGATGACAGTGGCGTTAAGCCCTCATAAACTTTTTTTGCACGCGCCTCATCGCCCGAAAATCGTACCCTAGCAAAATCCGTTTTTACCAGACCGGGATCCACCGAGCTCACTCGAATCGGCGTACCATGCACCTCCATTTTCAACCCTTGAGTAATCGCTTTGACAGCAAATTTGGTTGCGCAATACACGACCCCGCCCGAGTAAACTTCATGCGATGAAATCGAACCCATATTAATGATATGGCCTTGGTTTCGTTTCAACATCAACGGCAACACAGCGCGCGTCACATACAGCAAACCTTTGACATTGGTGTCAATCATTCGATCCCAGTCGTCAATCTTAGCGTCTTGGATTTTATCCAGGGCAACCGCAAGCCCGGCATTGTTAATCAACACATCGATGGCCTGCCACTCTGATGGCAGTGCATGAATATTTTTTTCTACCGCTTCAGCATCGCAAACATCTAACTGAAAATAATGGACAGCAATTTGATATTGCTTCGCTAACGAATCGGCGATTTCAGCGAGTTTTTTCTCGCGTCGAGCGCACAACAGCAGCTTGGCTTTTGCTTTCGCGAAAGCCTCAGCGCAAGCAAGGCCAATTCCACTGGAAGCACC
>CAYGED010000023.1:0-5517 GCA_964348555.1 uncultured Coxiellaceae bacterium | reverse complement strand
TGATGAGTGCCGATTTCTGCAATTTCACCATCCGTGATAAAAATAATTTTATCGGCTAATTGAACGGCCATAATTCACTCTGATTTTGGCGCACGCTCCAATAACTCTTGAACCGCTTTCTTTGGATCAAGGGAGTCGTGAATAATGCGGTAAACTTGTTGCGTGATCGGCATGTCAATGCGGTGTTTCTTTGATAAGGTATAAACATTTTTTACGTTATAAAGACCTTCGATCGCTTGACCAATTTGTTTTTCAGCAGCCTCTCTCCCAATGCCCGATCCCAACGCTAATCCAAAACGTCGATTGCGCGAGTGGTTATCCGTGCAAGTCAACACCAAATCACCCAATCCCGCCAATCCCATGATGGTTTCTTGCAGTCCGCCCATCGCTAAGCACAAACGTTTCATTTCAACCAACCCACGCGTAATTAAAGCCGAGCGCGCGTTTGAACCCAGTTTTAAACCATCGCTGATGCCTGTCGCTATCGCCAACACGTTTTTTACAGCACCACAGAGTTCCAAGCCAACAAAATCTTTATTTTCATAAACACGAAAATGTGGGCAATGCAATCGTGTAATTAAATCGTTTGCAAATGCTTTATTATTGCTGGCTAAACTCACGGCTGTCGGCAAACCCGCCGCGACTTCCACCGCCAAACTAGGCCCTGACAACACGGCGACTGGCCATGTCGGCCCTAACAGGGATCCGATAATATCATTAAATAATTCACCGTTATCCGACAAACCTTTTGTGCCCCACGCAATCCGCTGCCCTTCGCGCACCAGTGGTTTTAATTGCTCAACCACCGACTGAAACGCAAAGCTGGGCACGACGATGAGAATATCGACGACGCCTTCCAAGCTTTCTTTTAAATCATCATAAATGGTTAGCGTTTTTGGAAATCGGTGTTCGGGTAAATAACGTTTGTTTAAACCCTCTCGCCGCATCTCTTCGGTGTGATCTTTTTCCGGTGACCATAGGCGCGTCTCGTTTCCGTTTCGGGATAACACCAACGCAAGAGCGGTTCCCCAGGAACCCGCCCCCAACACCGTAATGGGTGTTTTAGTGAACGCGCCCACTGTCATCATCCTTTTTCTCAGCCTTTGATTGTTCGTGCTGTTCAAACAAAGCATCAAAATTAACGGGTGCCAAATAAAGCTGCGGAAATCCTCCGCGCACAACCACATCGGTAATCACTTCGCGCGCATAAGGATAGAGAATATTCGGACAAAAGCTACCTAACATCGGCCGAGTCTGCTCCTTGGGAAAATTTTTCAGCGTAAAAATACCAGCCTGATGAGCCTCAACCAAGAAAATGGTCTTTTCTTTCATTTTCACGGTAACCGTGACGATTAACACGACTTCGTGATTGCTATCACCCAATTCATTCGACTTGGTTTGCAAGTCCATGTGTAATTCAGGCACCCATTCTTGCAAAAAAACCTGCGGGGCACTCGGCGCCTCAAAAGATAAATCTTTCACGTACAAACGTTGAATGGCAAACTGAGGTTCATTCCCAGACGAAACTGCCTGTTCTGATTTTTTATTTTCGGCCATGTTGATCTCCCGTTTAAAACAAATGATATCCGTGTTGGATTAGCCCAATAGTTTATCCAGCTCACCTTTTTTATCCAGCGCCCACAAATCCGTAAAGCCGCCAATAGGCTGGTCATTAATAAAAATTTGCGGCACAGTCCGCCGACCTTGACTGCGAGACAACATCTCTGCAAATTTTTCTCGATCAAGATCGACTCGAATTTCCGTGTAAGACACACCTTTCTTTGCTAACAAGGATTTTGCGCGAACACAATAACTACAGTTAGCGGTCGAATAAATAACAATATTAGACATGTCATTTTACCACTGGCATACTAGCATTTTTCCACGCACCCATGCCACCGGTTAGTACGAATACCTTTTCGAAACCACGTTTTTTTAGCGTCGCCATCACGGAAAGCGATTTCTGACCCGTTGCGCAAACCAAGATAATACTGCGCTGTTTAAAGGCCTCCAGTCGATTCATCTGCTGATCGAGTTGGGCCGCTGGAATATTTTGCGCGTTGACCACGTGCCCCGCATTGAAAGCGTTGGCATCGCGAATGTCCACGACAACCGCATTCTCTCGATTAATGAGGATGGTTGCCTGCTGTGGCGTGACACGGCCGCCACCCAAACCTTTGCTACGTGCTTCTGTAATGATTAATAAAATGAATGCCACGACGAAGCAAGCAACTAAAAACCAGTGATGTGCAATAAAAGCAGGCAATTTTTCCATGACTTGGCTTACCGTTAAAGTGAATGTTAGCGGGCCCAGTATACTGGATACCCCACTAACCGAGCAAGCCATAGGAGTTTTCCAATATGAAATGAGTCTGAGCAGGTAGTCATGATTCCAGCATGAAATGGATCTGGAAGATTTGAAGTACTGGACATTAAGTACGCAGTCTTCATGATCGAGGAATGAAGACGATTATGCAAATTAATCATGCCCTTTCATGATAGTACCAACAGCAATATCCTCATCAATGTCAGGCCAATGCACGCCAATACCATTGCCAATAAGACGCCAGTTACCACGGTTTTTTACGCTTGCATCACGCAATTTTGGAAACCATTCCAGGGGTGCAGAGATTTCTCTACCATCAGCTAACACAAAATGTAATGCATTTTTTGTAAAACTTACATCAACTGCATGATCATCAAATTTAACGGCCAAAGTGTTCATACCATTTCTCCAAAAATGTCTTGCTGTGTTCGATGACAAATGCCCTAATTTCAGTTAGTTCGTGACTTCTAAAACCAGACGAACTTGCCAAGTTTATGGGTTTTAGCCAAAATTTCGCCACTTTATCACCATGTTCAATATGAATGTGTGGCGGTTCGCTTCCTTCTAAGCTAAAGAAGAAAAAACGATATCCTTTTATTCGCAATACAGTCGGCATTTAAGCCACCTTATCCGTTCATAATAACCCAATTTGAGGGTTCATTATTGAACCCTCATACTTTTCAAACAAGAGGTTTCAAACAGATCTGATTTGCGGCTACTATACTGGTCCTCTAAACCTAAGTCTACTGCCATAGGAGTTGTTAACATTGCTAGTGGGCTGGCCCAATTTCGACTAGCTATTCCAAATTTTCACTTCTGGCAAAGTATCTGCTGGCTGAAAATCGAACAGTTTTCCGTAGAAATAAAGCTCTGCCTCCAATGCCGTTTGAATATGCTTTGCATCACGGAATCCATGCCCCTCATCCGCAAAGGTCACGTAAGCATAGGGCAATCGCTTTTTTTCCATCTCGTCAATCAATGCTTGGGTCTGAGAAGGCGGCACCACATGATCTTTTAATCCTTGAAAAAGAATGATCGGAACCGACAATTGATTGAGATGATTAATGGGAGATCGTTCATGATAAATTGCTTTGTCTTCCGGATATTTTCCGATAAGCGTTTGCGCATAATGCGACTCGAATTTATGGGTATCATTCAACATCGTAACCAAATCCGTCACGGGATAATAACAAGCTCCCGCCGCAAATAAATTATAAAACATCAGTGCACACAACGCCGTAAACCCACCGGCACTTTTTCCCCGCACCACCACTCTTTTGGGATCGACTCGACCCGCCGCGATAAGATACTTAACCCCGTTTACACAGTCGGCCACGTCCAACACGCCCCACTGCCCATTTAAGCGTTCTCGATACGATCGACCATAACCCGTACTTCCACCATAATTCACATCCAACACCGCAAAACCACGACTCGTCCAGTATTGAGTCGTTAAATTCAGTGCTATCGAAGTAGAAGCCGTTGGCCCACCATGAATCATCACGATTAAAGGCAATTTTTCTTTTGGAGACGCGCAATAATTTGGGTTCTTCGGTAAATAAAAATTCCCGTAAGTAACCAATTTGTTTGATGAAGGAAAGGCGATAATTTCCGGTGAGGAAATATAAGCCAGGTCAATTTTTTTCTGACCCCCATCATAAATAACTTTTTTGGTTTGATCTCGCCAGTGGTAAGCAATGATCGAAAGATAACTCAACTCTGTCGCGGCGATAACAACCACTTGATCACCCAACACAGCCAAATAGGGCTCTAAGTGAACATCATTAAAATCCGTCGTTAATCGCTTGCCGTCACAAATCAGACCGAGCGAATGCTTCCCTTTTTCAGTGAAAATAAAAGCGAGCGTATTATTATCAACAAAGGCATACGTGTTGGTGCCAAAAATCCATTGTGGATAGCCACATTCCGCCTCCATCGGACAAACAGTCTCAATCTTGTTATGTCGACTCACATAAAAATTCCACCAACCGCTTTTATCTGACACAAAATACAATTCATCATTCGGACTAAATTGAGGCTGATAAATAGATTCTTTTTCACCTCCAGCAATTTTCTGAAGAGAATCCAACTGAAAAGTATGTTCATTGAATTTGGCTTGCCACAACGCTGTCCCATCCCACGGCATGGCCGGATGATTCCAAGAAATCCACGCCAGCTTTTTCCCATCATGGCTGACACAAGGGCTCGCATAAAAATCATCACCACTCACCAAAACAACTATCTTCATGCTGCCATCCGTTGGAATAAGTACCAACTCATTTATAACGGATTGGCCTGTGTGTTGCTCGCGAACAACCATTAACGATCGGCCATCTTTCGTGATGGCAAAATCAGCGTAGCGAAGCGCCATTGGAACGTCACTCATCGGCGTAATCGGCACAGTTTTTTTTCCATGTGATTGACGGTAAATTCTCTGGTCGCTGTCATTGGAAAAATAAACGGTATCACCCGCGACAAGATAATCACCACCACCGTATTCATGAATACGCGTTCGAACGTTAAATTCAGACGGCGTTATCGTTTCAACGCTTCCACGATGAATCTGACGAACGACTTGTCTGCCGCCCTCTGCCGCACAACGTTCCAGCCAACAGACTTTTCCATCAAAAATTTTTACTTGACTCACCACGTTGCTGGCTTCTGCAACCCACTCGGCGACAATCGGGGATTGCCAAGCACCATAGGCAGCTTCAATTTTTTGTTTTGCCATTCGACCTGCTCATACGATCATGTGTGTATTTTGTTTTAGATTGGACGTTTCGATTGAACAAAAAGACGAGTTTAGTTATTCTAAATGAGTTTTTTGTGATTAAGCAACGTTCAAGATAAAGCAAAAGACGCATGTTATAAATCCTAAAAATGGGTCAGAATGGGTATAGATAGGATATAGGGTAATCGTTTTCGAATCGAATGCAAAGGTCAACAAGACTACAATGACAAAACAACCAAAACCGATTGTTTTATTGATACTGGATGGCTGGGGCGAGCGAAAGGAAAAAACGTACAACGCAATCAAACTCGCAAAAACACCCACTTTCGATCAGCTGTTAACCTGTCCACACACCCTACTCGAAGCCTCCGGCATAGCCGTTGGTCTACCGGATAAGCAAATGGGCAATTCAGAGGTCGGTCACTTGCACATTGGATCAGGAAGAAAAGTGCCGCAAGAC
>CAYGED010000022.1:5350-11859 GCA_964348555.1 uncultured Coxiellaceae bacterium | reverse complement strand
GTATCTGTCATGGGGATTATGAACTTTTTCCATGACCCTAGCTTACTGAATTTTCGCCAATCGTCACTACCGGGATTCTATTGTGCGCTGACGATGCTGCTGCTGATCATCAGTGCTAAGATCAATATGGCTAAGAGAATCTGACTCGGAATGTAAGCGATGAGGGTACCCATTTAAAAATCCTTTTTCATTAGTTTTTTGATGTATTTTTATTTTATAATAAGGATCTAAAAACGATCCAGGAGAATTCAAATGGCTATTGCCACATTTGCAGCGGGGTGTTTTTGGGGAGTGGAAGAAACATTCCGTCAATTGAAGGGTGTCACACAGACCACCGTGGGCTACAGGGGTGGGGCCCTGTCGAACCCAACTTACTCCGACGTATGCAGTGGACAAACGGGCCATGCTGAGGCAGTTCAGATTGAATTTGATCCTGAAATAATTTCCTATGAAACGTTGTTAAATACCTTTTGGAAAAGTCACGATCCCACGACACTCAATCGACAGGGGCCCGATGTGGGTAGCCAATACCGCTCTGTGATTTTTTATCATGATGAAACACAAAGGAAGCTGGCTGAAAAATCGAAATCCATTTGGCAAAACCAATTCGATCGCCCGATCGTCACCGAAATAACCGAAGCAGGTCCCTTCTATAAAGCCGAAGAATACCATCAGCAGTATTTGAGAAAGAAAGGGTTGTCGCATTGCCGGGTTAAAGGGCGATGAATTAAGTGGTGGGGATATATACCGCTCGCCATTGAAGAGGCGAATATATTGAGGAAGCGAGCGGTATATCCTGTAAGAATGCTCGAGCGCGAAGTAAATTCGCGCTCGAGCACCAAAGGGGAGAATCACGATTCTCCCCTTTGGAAACCCCATCGTGTAAAGTCACTTGAAGTTGCGAATGTTCGCAACTTCAAGTGTAATGGGTATAGACGGGGCTAACACAGAGACAACAGTATCTTTACCCGTACCCGTTTATTGCCTATCATGGATTGAATCATACACGCACTGGGAGCTCGATGGTGGGAAGGTTAACTCTCTCGGTGCTTTGTGGGGGGCAATCCACGGAGCACGAAGTCTCAATTCGTTCGGCCAAATACGTCGTTTCTTGTCTGAACGATGATCAGTATGACGTTTCCGTGATTTTTATCGATCACGCCGGAAAGTGGCATCTTATTGGGAATAAAAAAGATTTTCTTGATAGCGAGCCGCAAATGCTGGTGGACGCTCAAAAAGCACTGCCCATGACCGTTCTCTTGGGCGGAGAAAAAGAACCCTGGCTTTTTTTAAACGATTCCAACTGCCGTCATCGAGTCGATTGCGTCTTCCCCGTGTTGCACGGCACCAATGGTGAAGATGGCGCTTTGCAGGGGATGTTAGACCTATTAAATTTGCCTTATGTGGGCGCCGATGCCCAAAGCTCGGCTATTTGTATGGAGAAAGACATCACGAAGTGCCTATTGCGCGCAGGCCACATTCCCGTCTTGGATTGGTGCACGATCCATCCGCACGATAATTTACCAGGCTTATACGAAACGCTTAAACGTCAGTTTGGCCCCGAGATGTTTGTCAAAGCCACGAGCTTGGGGTCATCAGTCGGAACCGTCCCCGTGAAAGATGAAGCAGAATTTTTGCGGGCGGTAAAAGAAGTCTTTCGCTTTGATGAACGTGTGATTGTTGAGCCACGCGTTCGAGGGCGAGAGATCGAATGTGCGGTGTTGGGAAATAGTGACCCCAGAGCGTCGTTGCCAGGTGAAATTATTTCGCATCATGATTATTACTCTTACGCCGCGAAATACTTAGACCCCAATGGTGCAACAACGGAAGTGCCGGCGAAACTCACACCAGCGATCGTGAAAAAAATTCAAGACATCGCCGTGTCTGCATTTCGCGCCCTCAATTGCAGTGGCATGGCACGGGTTGATTTTTTTCTCGTGAACGAAAAAGAAATTTATGTCAACGAGTTAAACACCATCCCCGGATTTACTTCTATTAGCCTGTATCCGAAGATGTGGGAGGCGAGCGGATTATCGGGGCCTGAATTAATGAATCGTTTAATTGCGCTTGCTTTAGAACGTTATCGACATCAGCAAACGTTGATTCGTCGATATACGCCAGAAGGATAGGGAATGACCGTTTCACAAATCGGTGAAGAACCGCCGAAATTTTTATTTGTTCACCTTAATGTGCACAGTGAATATTCGATTGTCGATAGCTTAATTCGCATTGATGAGCTGATTCAAGAAGCCGTTCGTCACAAGATGCCCGCCATTGCCATTACCGATGAGGTCAATTTATTTGCGCTCGTTAAATTTTATCGAAAAGCACTTGAGGCAGGAATTAAGCCGATTGTTGGCGCTGAATTTTTAGTGAAAATCGATGACGACGTCACGCGACTCGTTGTACTTTGTAAAAACGAAACGGGCTATAAACATCTGCGCGAACTATTGTCGAGAGCTTATTCCGAAGGGCGCGAAACGGATCGCGCGTTGATCAAGCGCGATTGGTTATTCGAGTCCAGCGAAGGGTTAATCGTTTTATCGGGTTGCGATGGTGATATTGCGCGTGCGTTTCAACAAGGAAATTTTTCGCTTGCTAAAGAACGGTTGGCGGCGTGGATTCGAGCTTTTCCAAGCGATTTTTATTTGGCGCTGCGGCGAACCGAGCGTCCGCAGGAAGATGAATTTATTCATTTTGCTGTTGAGCTTTCTCAAGCGTTTCAAGTTCCAGTGGTGGCAACGAATGACATCCGATTTATCAAGCAAGATGATTTCGAGGCGCATGAAACACGTGTTTGTATTCATCAAGGCTATACACTCGACGATGAAAACCGTCCGCGCGGTTATAGCGATCAACAATATTTTAAAAGCCAAGAAGCCATGACCGCGCTTTTTTCTGATATTCCAGAAGCGTTGACGAATTCTGTTGAAATTGCGAAACGTTGTAATGTGAAATTACCGCTGGGTAAAATCTTTTTACCGAATTTTCCCGTGCCAAAAAGCATGACGACGGAAGCGTTTTTTGTTGCAGAAGCTAAGAAAGGTCTCAGTCATCGATTGCAAACGACCTCGAGAGACAGTGGCTACACATTGGAACAATACTTAACCCGATTAGAACACGAAATGAGCGTGATAAAAAAAATGGGTTTTGCAGGGTATTTTTTAATTGTCGCTGATTTTATCCGATGGGCCAAAGAGCACGATATTCCCGTTGGCCCAGGTCGGGGATCGGGGGCGGGTTCGTTGGTGGCTTATTCCTTGGGAATTACGGAATTGGATCCCTTGGTTCACGAATTGTTATTCGAGCGCTTGTTAAATCTCGAGCGGGTATCCATGCCGGATTTTGACGTGGATTTTTGTATGGAAGGTCGCGATCGTGTGATTGATTACGTGGCGGAGCGCTATGGTCATGAATCGGTTGCGCAAATCATTACGTATGGCACGATGGCGGCAAAAGCCGTGGTTCGTGACGTGGGACGCGTGTTGGGAATGCCCTATGGATTTGTCGATAAAATTGCGAAATTAATTCCATTTGAATTGGGTATGACCTTGGAAAAAGCGTTATCGCAAGAGCCGCTGCTGACCAACCGTTATGCGCAAGAAGACGAAGTGCGTACGCTGATTGATCTCGCAAAAAAATTAGAAGGCTTGACGCGAAATGCAGGAAAACACGCGGGCGGTGTTGTGATCGCGCCCACGAAATTAACGGATTTTGTGCCGCTTTATCGTGAACCGGATAGTGAACACGTCGTAACGCAGTTTGACAAAGACGATGTGGAAGCGGTTGGATTGGTGAAATTTGATTTCTTGGGTCTTCGTACCTTGACCATTATCAATTGGGCTGTTGAAACGATTAATCGATCGCGAAAACAAAAAAATGAGCCACCGCTGAATATGCTAGGCATTCCATTAGATGATGAAAAAACTTATGCCTTATTGCGCAGCTGCGCGACGACGGCGGTATTCCAATTAGAATCGCGAGGCATGAAGGATTTAATTCGACGATTAAAACCCGATTGTTTTGATGATATTAAAGCCTTGGTGGCTTTGTTTCGTCCTGGGCCTTTGCAATCGGGTATGGTCGATACCTTTATGGCTTGTAAACATGGGCAGCAACCGGTGCATTATCCACACCCCGATTTAAAACCCGTTCTGCAATCGACCTATGGTGTGATTTTATATCAAGAGCAAGTGATGCAAATCGCGCAGGTATTAGCGGGTTATACGCTCGGAGGCGCTGATGTGTTGCGCGCTGCCATGGGAAAGAAAAAACCAAAAGAAATGGCGAAACAGCGGATCATATTTTTAGAAGGTGCCAAGAAACGAGGGATCGACTCATCCATCGCGACGAATATTTTCGATTTAATGGAAAATTTTGCGGGTTATGGTTTTAATAAATCACACTCAGCGGCTTATGCGATGATTTCCTATCAAACTGCTTGGTTGAAAGCGCATTATCCCGCGGAATTTATGGCGGCCGTTTTATCATCGGACATGGACAATACCGATAAAGTCGTTGCGTTTGTGAATGAATGCGGTGACATGAAATTAAAAATAGTGCCACCGGATATTAATAATAGTTTTCATCATTTCACGGTTAATGCTTCCGGTGAAATTGAATATGGACTGGGTGCGATTAAAGGTGTTGGACAGGCAGCCATTGAACATTTAGTCGAATGTCGTCATGAGCAAGGACCTTTTACCAGTCTTTTTGATTTTTGCTATCGTGTTGATGCTCGAAAAATAAGTCGTCGCGTTTTAGAGCCATTAATAAAATCGGGTGCGATGGATATTTTTAGTGTTTCAAGAGCTTCTTTGTTTGCTTCTTTAGAGAAAGCGATGCAATCGGCCGAACAAAAAAATCGAAATGCTGAAATTGGGCAGAATGATTTATTTGGTTTGGCGATCGAGTCTGAACAAAAAGAAAGTGTAGTGGATTACGTGAAAGTTGCAGAGTGGAGTGAATTTGAGCGTTTAAATGCAGAAAAAGATACACTGGGTTTGTATTTTAGTGGTCATCCGATGAAATCTTGTGAGTTGGAATTGTCGAGTATGGTGACGTCTTCGATCGTGCGCTTGCAAATTTCTGGAAAAAATACAGTCGTTATTGCAGGCATGCTGATGAGTTGGCGAACGATCATGACGAAAAAAGGCAAGCGCATGGCCGTGATGATTATCGAAGATCAAACGGGGCGAATCGAGGTGACTTTATTCAGTGATCTTTATCAAAAGGTGGCGCAGGAACTTTCGGATAATGTCATTTTGGTGATACGCGGAACGGTGACGGCGGATGATTACACCGGTGGGGTGAGAATGGTGGCGGATACGGTGTTGACGATTGATCAAGTTCGCCAGCAAATGGCCAAGCGATTATTGATTCGAGTGGAAAACCAAACGGACGTCGATCGCGTGCTATCGGAACTCCCGGGGATTATTCAATCGCACGAGAAGGGGCGATGTCCCGTTGCCATTGCTTATCGAGGTGAGGCGGCTGGAGCTGAACTCATGCTCGGTGAAAATTGGCGTGTGTTGCCCAATACCGATCTCATGAATCGATTAAGTCAATTATGTGGACAGGATAAAGTTTTGTTGGAGTATTGATGAGTCGATGAGAGTGGGATGTTTTCACGAGTTTCACTGTTCGCGTAATGATTTGGAGCAAAATTTGAACTTGACTCCTAGTAGTATTAATGGCGAGCGGTATATACGATCAACTTCTTACACAATTACGCCCAGCGTGCTTGGCGTTATAAAGCGCTTTATCCGCATTATTCAGTAATGTTTCTTGGTCGATGGGCGTTTGCGGATCCCAAACGCTTACGCCGATGCTGGCAGTGATTTGCCCGGGCGCTAACGTTCCGATCGATGTTTTTTCTATTTTTACACGAACCCGCTCAGATTGTATCATTGCTTCAGATAAGTTGGTTCTCGGTAGTAAAACAAGAAACTCTTCACCACCGTAGCGAATGAGAATATCAGAGGCTCGTAATTCCTTATATATTAATTTTGTAAGGTCTTGCAAGACCTCATCACCGATTTCGTGGCCGTGTCGATCGTTGATCTCTTTAAAATAATCGAGATCATAAAGACAGGCAGCGATGGTGAATTTTTCACGCTTTGCTTGTTTGAAATGACGATCGAGCCAATCTTGCATAAATCGACGGTTATAAAGATTGGTTAATAGGTCGTGATAACTGTTTTCTTCATATCGTCGCCCTAAATCCATGAGAGCGTATTTTTGTATGACAAATTCCGTTACGTCGGCGATGATAATCATCGCGAAATTTTTGTCTTCGGCATTCAACGGCAGAATTTCCACGCGTTGCTGCATATGGCAAATATTTCCAGGCATTCTGGGTTTGATTGGAATCGGAATTAAATAAGCATGTAAAATTTGAGAAAGTATTTGAGGATTGCCGAATTTCAGCGCTTGTTCAAGTCCCCAATAAAATCGCTCGTGACTTGTTGGGATGATGTTTTCGATAGGTGTATGCAGCATTTTTTCAG
>CAYGED010000022.1:0-5340 GCA_964348555.1 uncultured Coxiellaceae bacterium | reverse complement strand
GTTTATCGTTGTCGATGACAAGAAGCCCTGCCGGAAAATGCTGGCAGGCTTTCTCAAAAAGCGATAGGTCAAGTGTGACTGTTTTTCCCATGAATAAAGGCTCTTATTTTTTCAAGTAAAAATTCGATCGATTTTTTTGGCAGCAATAATACCTGTGCGCTGATGATCTGTTGGTCATTCGTTTGAAGTGGAGTAGTTAGGACGAGCGCTTCGGTGGAGGGTTCTTGCATTTTGTTGATTTCTTCTTTTAGCAGCGTTTCAATTCGCCCTTCAGCGTAATTAGGTGCCGTGAGATTAATGTTTTCTGATGTCATGTTGGCGATGGCGCTGATGTAACTTGAAATCATGATATTCCCTATTTCAAGCAAGGCTTCTTGTTCGCAAGTGTGCATTTCTTCCGGTGTCATCTTGGGCATTTTCCCGAGCACGCTATGCGTTAAAAGACTCGAGTGATTACGTTGAACGATCAATAGTGCACGTCCGCTAAAACCGCTATGGATTTCTTGGCTGATGTAACAAAAACTATGGTCCTCTTCAAAATGATTAATTTTTCCAATATCGGAAATAGCCGAGAGAGTGATGTTAGGTGCTAAGATGGAAATGGAATGTGACAGCAACAGCGATAATTGTTTCGCTGCTTTGTTAAGGCTCTCATGACAGATGGCAATGAGGGCTTCTTTTTGTTGATCCGTTAAGTTTAACACGATAATTTTTCAACCAATGGTTCACGAATGGCTGGTCATCAGAGTGGAAGGGGCTTAACTCGGTTGGTGGACCTCTTCCTTGATTCCAAATATAAACATAAACGGATGCCACCCATATTGCAACCCCCTGATAATTAACCTCGATCGTATAGATGGGGATCGTGCTTAACACTGCACGCCGGTATTTTCAATGGAGTTGATACTAGATATACTGTGAATCCATTTTTTGCTGCCTTGAATGGCGGCTAAAAGGAGTCAATGTGAAAACATCGTTTCAAATTAGTCATCGTGATGTGGGACTGGGGTATCCGCCGTTTGTGATTGCAGAGATGTCGGGTAATCATAATCAAAGCCTTGAACGGGCTTTGCAAATCGTTGAAGCGGCGGCAAAGGCTGGCGCTCATGCCCTTAAATTGCAAACTTATACAGCGGACACGATGACGCTGGATATTGCTGAAGGTGAGTTTTTTATTGCTGATCCGGGCAGTTTATGGAAGGGAAGTTCGCTGTATCAACTCTATCAACAAGCGTACACGCCCTGGGAATGGCATGAGGCGATTTTTAAGCGCTGTCAGGCCTTGGGGATGCTTTGTTTCAGTTCTCCTTTTGACGCAACTGCCGTGGACTTTTTAGAATCTTTAGGTGTGCCCTGTTATAAAATTGCTTCATTTGAAAATACGGATTTGCCTTTGATTCGAAAGGTGGCCTCGACGGGGAAACCGATTATTATCTCCACCGGAATGGCGACGACCGCTGAATTGGATGATGCGGTTCGCACGGCGCGTGAGGCAGGTTGTCGTGATTTGGTGCTGTTGAAATGCACGAGCAGTTATCCTGCCTCGCCAACGAACTCCAATATCGCCACGATTCCGCACATGCGTGAACTATTCCAATGTGAAGTGGGTTTGTCGGATCATACGCTGGGGATTGGCATTGCGGTGGCTAGCGTTGCCGTGGGGGCAACCGTGATAGAGAAGCATTTTACTTTACGCCGAGCCGATGGCGGAGTAGATGCGGCTTTCTCTTTGGAGCCGGATGAATTAAATGCGTTGGTGGTAGAATCGGAACGTGCTTGGCAAAGTTTGGGTTGTGTCAGCTATGGTCCCGTTGGAAAGGAAAAAGACTCCTTGCAGTTTCGCCGAACGCTGTATATCGCGCAAGATTTGCAGGCAGGTGACGTGTTAAGCCCCAAGAACCTCCGCGCCATCCGCCCTGGCGCTGGCTTATCGCCCAAATACTACGACACCCTCCTCGGCAAAAAAGTCACCCGCCCTGTGAAAAAAGGCACGCCCGTGAGCTGGGATTTGCTTGTTTGAATCAGCGGGTAGTTTGAGAAAGCCCCCTATAAGGGGACTGAACAGCCGAGTTATTTTTAATTTATCATAAATTCTGCAGGTGAATTGCATTCTCGCCGATTTTTTTGAACGATATTATCTAATTTTTTTAACGGATTTGTGCTTGAATGAAGCTCTTCGTAGAGTTTCATTAGGAAAAAATACGCTATTGACACTTCAGTATAGCCGGTATAGCTTTAACCTTTACGTCAGGGGCTGTTACCACACACTCCTTCAGTCAGCATTTTTGGTGCTATTCACCTCAATTTTTCTCATGGAGCGTGGCAGACAATATGCGAAATAAGTTAACTTTATATTTTAAAGGTTTCAGAGATGATTTCTCTCAAGCTGAGTGTTTTCAACAGGGAATCCATGTACCTAAAAACACAAATAAAGCGTGGCAACTTTACCACAGAGCGGCAGACCACAATCATCCTACTGCCTGTTTTCGGTTAGGGCAACTAGAAGAACAGCAACAAAATTTACTAGAAGCGTTTGAATACTATTGCAAAGCCGCCTTCAACGGCCATATGGAAGCAAAAAATTATTTGCTGCAACTGGCCCGGAAATTTCATACCCCCTTTACGACGAACGCGATCGCATTTTCATCTACCGAAGTTTTTGAAGAAAAGCCTCAGTTACATCGTGTTGAGTATGCGCCTTCCTCTTTTTCTCAAAAACCCCAGAATCCGAAACACAATCGCGCTCTCGCAACGAGGGAGTATGAAATTTCCGGGCTAACCTCTGAAAGTATCGATGACAAAAAAGTCTTGTGGGATTCCACGCTAAAAAAGGGCCCTGTGATGTATCGTATAGGGCAACTCTATCAGCATATTGAAAAAGATAATGGAGCTGCTTTTGTTTGGTATCACCGCGCTACGAATGAGGGACACACAGAGGCATTAAATACCTTAGTACAATTATCTTCTTCTGATCCTCAAGCGGCTTTGCACCTGGCTCAATTGTATGAAGAAGGCAGGTGCATGTCTAAGAATATGGTGCGTGCTTTTGAATACTATGCTAATGCAGCCAGTTTAGGTGCATCGGAAGCTCATTATCGCCTGGCAGAATGGTTTGAAATCGGACTTTTAGAAGCGGGCATCCCCAAAAATTTATCGGCCGCTTTCCGACACTATCGAAGGGCTGTTAATAGCACTCTGGGTGCTGAGTCAATAGCAGCCTTAAACCGTTTATGGACTATTCAAAAAAGTGCTGAATTGGCTTACACGTTAGCCGAAGCTTACCGCTTAACACATAATCTCATTGATACGCTGCCTTGGTATTTAACTGCAATTAATCTAAAACATGAGTACGCATTAGCCGATTTATGTCGTATTGCCCGAAACTATGCTGAGCTAGCTTATCAAGCGGCTCGAGCGTTTGAAATTGGAGAAACGATTGAGAAAAATCAAGCAAGAGCATACCGATTTTATGGCATGGCTGCTTACCATAATCACGGAGAGGCAAAAAAGCAGCTAAAATCAGCGGCTCAATCAGGAGACCCTCATGCGCAATACGCATTAGCTTACGAATACTATCATCGTAAAGGTGCTTATAAAAATTCCGCCCTATGGGCTATCAAAGCGGTGGGTAAAAATCACGCTTTGGCAATGAAATACTTGGATACTAGCCAATTGGATGTCACGGCCCTATTAGAAATAGCTCGACATTATGACGAAGGGATTGATGTTGGGCAAGATCGAGAGCGCGCCATAACTTTTTATACCAAAGCCAGTGAATTAGGTAGTGACGAAGCTGATTTTCGACTAGGTGAATTATATCAGCTCGATAATTCAGGGACAGAAACTAGTACTTTAAAAGCAATGGCGCATTACCAGCGTGCATCGAAACAGGGATATTTACCGGCGAATATCCCCTTAAAACGGCTACATAATACCTTTCACAGAGACTCTCTGCTAGTACCTCCAGTAAACTTTGTGCCCACTCTCAGTTATAGCCGATTTAATATGCCGCCTCAATCTTTTCCCACTTTAAAAAAATTAGAACGAACGCGATTAAAACCTATGGCTGATAGGGAACAAAAGCAAGCGGTGACAGACGAGCCTATTAACATTGATGAAACGTATCGCCAATACGTGACGTATTTATCCGGCAGGCGTGGCTACTATCCAGCGGAAGAACAACATTTAAGACAACAATTGATGAAAGCACTCCTCACGCGACAAGGCTGGAGTTTTTCGGAGTTGCACCAGAATCTTGCCATGCCATCGATTATGGTAGAACGCGATATTGATGGATGGATGAAACCTATACCCCCCTCCTTAAAATTTACTCATGGTCTCATGCTTCCCGATCACCCAGCAATTAAAACCTTTCAATCGATTCATGGAATGGTTTTAGATTCTTATACCGGCGAAATCAGCTTTTCACTAAAAGTATGGCAAGCAGGAGATCCTTATTATGAGCGATTGCTCACGGTTTTTGACCTGCTGGAGCTGCTATCGCTTAATCCCAGGGAAACAGTCTTTAGTTTGGATCCCATTGATCCTAAGATGCGTTATCACCCATTTAACTTCATGCGTTTTTCTCCGCCAAGCTTATATGGAACAGAGTTATTACACGCCCATTGCTGAACAGATTACTTATTAAAATTCTTTTCCGTGAATCGCGAAGTGCTAGGACAGTACCCTTACCAAATACGTCCTCTCGATCCACTAATACAACATTTACCACTTTATCTCAAATGCATTTTCACTGATTTTGAGCAAGCAGAGCGCTCTAGTACTGAATTATTCCACCGCTTTTGGATTGAAGTAACGCCACTTCCTGCTATAGAAAGAAAAGAGGGACAAAAGACTCTTATCGCGTTAGGCGATATGAAGATGATTGTCAAAAAACATCGGATGCACCCTGATGTATCCGGAAAACTAGTGGATATCGAGGATGAGCCGAATGAAGGCTTGCCTATATACCTAGAGCAACCCAATCATAAAATTCAAGGACCCGCAATGGTGCTCAACCCACAATCGCATCAAGAAATTTATTTTATTGATGAGAATGGTAGACGCTCTATTGCTTATGAAATTAAAAATTGTGATCAGCAATTACAAAAATTATTTACCTTGCGCCGTGATGATAGCGGCCAAATTCTTAAAAGTGACGTGCAAACCACTTTATTTCTTTATCAAATTACTCGTTTAATGACTCGTCAAATTGGGCAGCCCGATAAATTTACACCAGAATATCGTTTTGCTTGTGATTTTAGTATTCACTACGATGAAATTGCGCAATATTTTCCTATTTTTGGCCTGTGAAACGGGATTGTTCTCTTTGCTTGCATT
>CAYGED010000021.1:0-12006 GCA_964348555.1 uncultured Coxiellaceae bacterium | reverse complement strand
AGCGTTTCGATGAGGTCGTTCACGAAAAGCATTTGCACGTTGCTGGTAGACCGCACGTCGAAAAGAAAAAGATTGTGAAAGGGGAGCCTGCTGAGTTTGTGATTGCTTTTGAGATTTATCCGGAGATAAACATAAAGTCGTTAACTGGCCAATCCGTCGAAAAATATAAAGTCGATGTCGCTGACAAAGATGTTGATAACATTTTAGAAACCTTGCGAAAACAACAAGCCGAATGGAGTGAAACCAATCGAGAAGCGAAAGAGGGTGATCGCGTTGTTATCGATTTTGAAGGATTTATTGATGGAAAAGTGTTTGATCGCGGTGCTGCAAAAGGGTTTCAACTTGAAATTGGTTCCAAGCAAATGATCCCTGGGTTTGAAGAAGGATTGGTGGGACAAAAAGTAGGAGAAACAAAGGACATAACCGTCACGTTTCCAAAAGAATATCCCTCCGCTGATTTAGCTGGAAAAAAAACTGTTTTTAAGATTGTTTTGCATAAAGTATTAGAATCAAAACTGCCGGCACTCAATGATGAATTTGCAGAAAAAATTGGAATTAAAGAAGGGGGTCTCACAAAACTTCGATCTGAAATTAAAGCTAACATGGAAAGAGAAGTTCGGCAATTTGTAAGAAGTCAACTGAAAATGAAAACGCTCGATAAATTAATGGATGCAAATCCCATCGAAGTTCCTGAATCGTTGGTTGAAGGGGCAATTTTGCATCTGCAAGAAATGACGCGCCAGCAAATGGCCATGCAAACTCAAAAACCGGAAGAGGCAAAAAAATTAGAATTGCCGCGTGAGCCTTATGTGGATCAAGCAAAGAATCGCGTAATTTTAGGTTTGTTGTTAGCGGAAGTGATACGTAAACATAGCCTAAAGGCGGAGCCTGAAAAAGTGCGTGAGCGTGTGGAAGAAATTTCCAAAGCCTATCAAAAACCAGAAGAAATTATTTCCTGGTATTATAATAACAAGAAGGCGCTTGCTGAAATTGAATCAATCGTTTTGGAGGATATTGCGATAGATCAATTATTGACCGAGGCGAGTGTCGAAGAAAAGAGCCTTGCTTATGAAGAGGCCAGTCGATTGGCCAAACAAACACGAGAGGGAGGAGAGTAATTTATGAGCCTATTAGTTCCAATGGTGGTGGAGCAAACTTCTCGGGGTGAGCGCGCTTACGATATTTATTCTCGGTTGTTGAAAGACCGGGTCATTTTTCTGGTTGGGCAAGTCGAAGATAACATGGCTAACTTGGTTATCGCCCAGATGCTCTTTTTAGAGTCTGAAAACCCCAATAAAGACATAAACTTATATATCAATTCGCCAGGAGGTGCTGTCACTTCTGCGATGGCTATCTATGATACAATGCGATTTGTGAAGCCTGATGTGAGAACGCTTTGCATTGGGCAGGCAGCAAGTGCTGGTGCTTTATTATTGGCGGGGGGTGCAAAAGGGAAGCGGCATTGCTTACCTCACTCTACTGTGATGATACACCAGGTGCTGGGTGGTTATCAGGGACAAGGATCGGATATTCAGATCCATGCCAAGCACACCAAGCTGATTAGCGATCAGCTGACTCGGATATTGGCTCACCACACCGAGAAGAGCTTTGAGCAGATCGAGCAGGACACGAACCGGGATTATTTCTTAACACCCGAGGAAGCCATGGAATATGGCCTAATCGATTCTGTTTTTACAGAACGGGAATGAGGGGACGTTTCACTGGCGGTGGTCTGACCAGTGGTGCTTGAATTTTACGATGGTATCCCCATCTTAGATAGATGTGACAGTTGAGGTAGGGCGGATGATGAGCCAAGAAAAATCACTCTTACATTGTTCGTTTTGTGGTAAAAGTCAGCACGAGGTTCGAAAACTAATCGCTGGCCCTTCTGTCTTTGTTTGCAACGAATGCGTGTCTTTATGTACGGATATCATCCGTGAAGAAGAGTTGTCCCAGGCCGTCCAGGCCCATAAAAAAATATTGACGCCACAAGATATTCATCGATTGCTCGATGACTATGTGATTGGACAGGAGCGTGCGAAGAAAATCTTGGCGGTTGCTGTCTATAACCATTACAAACGAATTAGCCATCAAAATACCGAAAACAGTGGAGTTGAACTCAGCAAGAGTAATATTTTGCTGATCGGTCCAACGGGTTCTGGAAAAACGTTGTTGGCGCAAACATTGGCAAGAATTTTAAATGTGCCCTTTGCCATTGCTGATGCGACCACGCTCACCGAAGCTGGGTACGTCGGTGAAGACGTTGAAAATATCATTCAAAAGTTACTGCAAAAATGTAATTACGATGTTGAAAAAGCTAAAACGGGTATTATTTACATCGATGAAATCGATAAGATTGCCCGAAAAACTGATAGCCCTTCTTTAACACGTGATGTATCCGGTGAGGGTGTTCAACAAGCCTTGTTAAAATTAATTGAAGGCACGGTTGCTTCCGTTCCGCCACAAGGTGGCCGAAAACATCCGCAGCAAGAATATCTCCAAGTGGATACTTCGAACATTTTGTTTATTTGCGGTGGTGCGTTTAGTGATTTACACAAAATTGTTCAACATCGTACGGATAAAACGGGGATTGGTTTTTCCGCTGAGGTGAGATCCCAAACTGATATGTCCAAGGTTTCTGAACTGCTGATTCAAGTTGAACCGGAAGACCTTATCAAGTTTGGCTTAATTCCGGAGTTTATTGGTCGACTACCTGTCATGGCGGTGTTAGAAGATTTAGATATTCCCGCTTTAATACGCATTTTGAAAGAACCCAAGAACTCCTTGGTTAAGCAATATCAAAAATTGTTTGAGCTAGAGGGTGTTGACATTGATTTTCGTGAGGATTCCCTTACGGAAATTGCCCATCAAGCCATTCTGCGGAAAACAGGGGCGCGAGGCCTTCGTTCCATTGCGGAGCATGTTCTGCTAGATTTAATGTATCAACTGCCCACGATGGGTGATTTAAAAAAAGTGGTCATTGATGCAAAGGTAGTTTCTGGTGAGACGTCACCATTGCTTATTTATGAAAATGAAAAAAAACGGCATAAGATCGTTCAATAAAATTAAGAGCCTGTTTGGCTATAAGGATAGGTGGAAAAATGGCTGAGTTAGGAAAAAAATTAAGGTTACCCTTGTTGCCATTGCGTGATGTGGTTGTGTTTCCGCATATGGTTATCCCACTTTTTGTTGGCCGCTCAGAATCGATTAAAGCGTTGGAAGTCGCCATGGAAGGTGAGAAGCAAATCTTTTTGGCCGCACAGAAAGATCCTAATGTTGATACCCCTTCAGAAAAAGATATTTATGAAATTGGAACGGTCGCCACGATTTTACAACTGTTACGCTTGCCGGATGGGACTGTCAAAGTTTTAGTTGAGGGATCACAACGCGCGAAATTGACTTGCTTCGACAAAAAAGACAGCCTCCTATTTGCTGAAATCGAGTTGATTGAAGAGTCAGGCGATCCTTCAAAACCCGAAGTACAAGCACTGATTCG
Source organism: uncultured Coxiellaceae bacterium (assembly GCA_964348555.1). Classification (GTDB taxonomy): domain Bacteria; phylum Pseudomonadota; class Gammaproteobacteria; order Coxiellales; family Coxiellaceae; genus CAMTUH01. Next base: position 8,510 of record CAYGED010000021.1, on the reverse strand, counting down.
TGCGGTATTGTCTCAGTTTGAGCAGCTCATCAAATTAAATAAAAAAATTCCGCCAGAGTTGTTAGCCTCTCTGGCTAGCATCAATGATCCTGGTCGCTTGGCCGACAGCATCGCGGCACACATGACAATCAAGCTTGAATCACGGCAACGGATTCTTGAAATGCCAGAAATAGAAAAACGCCTGGAGCTGTTGCAAACTTTGTTGGCTCAAGAACTGGATTTAGTTGAAGTCGAAAAACGTGTACAAGGGCGTGTTCGTCAGCAAGTTGAGAGAAGTCAACGGCAATATTATTTGAGTGAAAAAATTAAAGCCATTCAGCAAGAATTGGGCGAGCTTGATGAAGGTGGCCCTGTCGATGAACAAAAACAGCTGCAGGAAAAAATTGAGCAGGCAGGCATGTCAAAAGAGGCTAAAGAAAAAGCCGAAGCCGAGTTAAATAAACTTAAAATGATGCCGCCGATGTCTGCTGAGGCAACTGTTTCTCGCAATTATTTAGAATGGTTGCTGCAAGTGCCGTGGAAAGCACAAAGTAAAATTAGTAAGGATTTGGAAAAGGCAGAAGAAATTTTAGAAGCAGATCATTATGGATTGGCTGAAGTTAAACAGCGTATTCTTGAATACTTGGCTGTTCAGCAACGAGTGAAAAAGTTGAAAGGCCCGATTTTATGTTTAGTGGGTCCTCCCGGTGTTGGAAAAACCTCGCTAGGTCAGTCGATTGCGAATGCAACGGGCCGAGACTTTGTGCGCATCTCTTTGGGTGGTATTCGTGATGAAGCGGAAATTCGTGGACATCGACGCACTTACATCGGTGCTTTGCCGGGAAAGATTATTCAGAAGATGGCCAAAGTGAAGGTTCGTAATCCTTTATTTATGCTGGATGAAGTAGACAAAATGGCAATGGATTTTCGAGGAGATCCTGCATCAGCTTTATTAGAAGTACTGGATCCCGAGCAAAATCATATCTTCAACGATCATTATCTTGAAGTCGATTATGATTTGTCGGACGTGATGTTTATCGCGACCGCTAATTCACTTGACATTCCAGCACCGCTTTTGGATCGTATGGAAGTGATACGCTTAGCAGGCTATACGGAAGAAGAGAAATTAAATATCGCTAAGCGTTATTTGATTCCTCGTCAAATGAGGCAAACCGGATTAAAAGACGAGGAACTGACTGTTTCTGACGGCGCTTTGCGTGAAATCATTCGCACGTACACACGAGAAGCGGGCGTGCGTGCTTTAGAAAGAGCGATTGCAAAACTGTGTCGTAAAGTGGTCAAAGAAATTTTGAGCGTTAAGAAAAAATCAGAACAAGATAAACTTGTTCATCATCGTATTACCCGGCAAAATATCGAGAAATACTTAGGTGTGAAACGGTACCGATTTGGATTGGTGGAGGAACGTGACCAAGTGGGACAAGTTTCCGGTTTGGCGTGGACCGAATTTGGTGGGGAGTTGTTGACGATCGAAGCCCAAGTTGTCTCGGGTAAAGGTAAGTCGTTGCACACGGGTCGTTTGGGTGATGTGATGCAAGAATCCATTCACGCAGCGACAACGGTCATTCGTAGCCGCGCTGCCATGATGGGAATTTCCGAAGATTTTTTCCAAAAGCATGATTTTCACATACACGTACCTGAAGGTGCGACGCCCAAAGATGGACCGAGCGCGGGTATTGGCATGTGCACCGCTCTCGCTTCTGCGATTACACACATACCTGTCCGATCCGATGTGGCCATGACGGGTGAAATCACCTTGCGAGGTGAGGTGTTGCCTATTGGTGGTCTCAAAGAGAAACTCTTGGCTGCGCTGCGAGGTGGGTTAAAACACGTGATTATTCCTGAGGAAAATCGACGTGATTTAAAAGAAATTCCGAAAATTGTTACGAAGGAATTGAAAATACATCCGGTTAAATGGATTGACCAGGTATTTGAGATTGCTTTGCAACATTTACCGGAAGCGATGACTCAAGTTAAGCAGCCGAGTGAGGCGGTTCGATCGAAAGGTCAACGAAAAGAAAATCGCACTCGGACGCATTGAAAACATCTAAATGAATAGCCAAACAAACAAGCTCCAATCGAGTCTCACTGAGTTAATCGCCTTAGCGAAACAAAAGCACTTGGATCAAATCGAGATTTCTGCGTCGATTGAAAAAGGGTTTGTGGTGAATGCGCGCATGGGTGATGTTGAAACTTTAGAACACCATCAAAGCAATAATCTTTCTATTACGGTTTATCATCAGCACCATACGGGTAGTGCAAGTACCTCTGACTTATCAAAACCAGCGTTATTAACAGCATTTGAAAAAGCGGCCGCGATTGCTTCCTATACCAACGAAGATCCATATTCTGGGTTGGCGGATGAAAAATTTATGGCTTTCAATTACCCGGATTTATCGTTAAATCACGAATGGAAGATTGATCCTAAACGAGCGATTGAACTGGCTATCGAATGTGAAAATTTAGCAAGACAATATGATCCACGCATTACACGAACTGAGGGCGCGAGTGTATACACTTATTTGACCAATCATTTTTATGCTAATTCTCATGGATTTTTTGGGAATTACGATTCGACACATCATGGCTATAATTGCTCGGTGATTGCAGAAGAGAATGGAGTGATGCAAGGAGAGTCGGACTACACACAAGCGCATGATCCAAAAAAATTAGCGTCAGTGGAAGTGGTGGCGCATCACGCGGCAGAGCGAGCGATTCGCCGTTTGGGCGCACGTAAATTGTCGACGCGTCGTTGTGCCGTGATTTATCAGGCCCAGGTTGCAAAAAGCTTACTTCATCATTTGATCAGCGCAATCAGTGGTAGCAGTCTTTATCGCGGCGCCAGTTTTTTGTGTGACCATTTAGAAAAAATAATTTTTCCAGAAACACTGAATGTTTATCAAGATCCACATCGCTTAAATGAAATCGGTAGCGCGCCTTACGATGATCAGGGGGTTCGCACGAAGAAATTATCTTATATCGAGAATGGGCGATTGACGAATTATGTGTTAGGTGCCTATTCTGCAAAAAAACTGGGGATGGAAACGACGGGAAATTCGGGGGGCGTGCATAATTTTTTTCTGATGGGTAAGCCAGTTAGTTTTGATGCCATGTTAAAGCAGATTGGCACCGGTTTGTTAGTCACTGAACTCATGGGGCAGGGTGTGAATATCACCACGGGCGATTACTCGCGCGGCGCATTTGGCTATTGGGTGGAAAATGGAGAAATTCAATATCCGGTTGAGGAAATCACTATTGCTGGAAATCTTCGAGAGATGTTCAAAAAAATAAGTTTGTTGGCAGATGATGTGGATCGTCGCGGCAACATCAAAACCGGTTCCATCGTCATTGATCAAATGACCGTAGCAGGGCAGTGAAGATTAAGAATGATCGGCAGATATGACTATTCTACTTCAAGCTGCGAACCGTTAAAAAAAATTCTAGACAAAACACCTTGAGATTTTTATAAACAACGCGAATGGGTATCCTTGTTTATTCAATTTATTGTTCTTCACCGAATCGATTCGTGATTAGCTCTTCGACGGCTTTTGCAGCCTCGGCCTCATCTTCGCCGGAGACAATTAATTCAATACTTTTTCCCGAACTGACCGCAAGCACCATCAGGCTCATTACACTTTTTGCGCTGACTTCGCGGTCAAGGTAAGCGATCCGAATGTCACTGGCGAAACGAGCAGCGAGGTTGCTGAGTTTCATGGCTGCGCGAGCGTGCAATCCTAATTTGTTAATAATTTTTATTTTTTTTCTAACCATTATTGTTTCCTCGCATCGTAATAATGTCGATTGAATTTTTCGCCGGCATCGTCGCCGGATATTTTTAGATGATGGTTTCGCACCAGTGTCTCAACGAGTAAGGGTAAACTTTTTCCAACCTGCGCAGGGAATAAAATTTTTGGTATCGTGATGTTCATCAACGTTAAAGATTCGTAAAGAGGGTGTAATGGATCTTCAATAGCAGGCATTTTTTCTAGTTTGACCAAGTGAATGATAAGGTCAATGGGGTGTTCTCGACAAATTGACTGTGGGCCAAACAGTTTTTGGATGTCAAGAACACCGATCCCTGAAATCATCAGATAATGGCGAGTGAGCGCAGGGCAAACGCCGATCAGTTTTTCTTGCTGCTTCTTTAGTTCCACGACATCGTCACAGACCAGTTGGTGTTTTCGATCCAAGAGTGCGAGAGACAATTCGCTTTTTCCGATATTGGGTTCACCGGTGATGATTACGCCGAGCTTATCGATCACGAGGAAGTTTCCATGAAGGGATGGAATTAAACTGTTTGGCATCTCTATTCCTTTACAGATCAAACTCGTGTCCAAGGTAAACTTCTCGCACATTTTTATTTGCCAAAATTTCGCTTGGTTTTCCAGTGGCTATAATACAACCTTCGCTGACGATGTAGGCGCGCTCGCAAATATCCAGTGTTTCCCGTACATTGTGATCGGTTATTAATACGCCGATGCCTCGGTCACGCAGATGAATGATGATGCGCTTAATATCGATTACCGATATTGGATCGATTCCTGCAAAGGGTTCATCGAGTAAAATAAATTTTGGATCGCGTGCGAGCGCGCGCGCGATTTCGACGCGACGTCTCTCGCCTCCCGAGAGACTGTAGCCAGGGATTTTTCGTAAATGGCTGATGTGAAATTCTTGAAGTAAATTATCGCATTTTTCTCGTCGTTGCTTTTTCGTTAAGTCATCACGCAGTTCCAGGATGGCCATGATGTTATCTTCGACCGATAATTTTCGAAAGATAGAAGCTTCTTGTGGCAGGTAGCCAAGGCCCATTCGGGCTCGTTTGTGCATGGGTAGTCGGCTGATGTTGACGTCGTTGAGATAAACTTCGCCGCTATCGGGCGATATGAGGCCAACGATCATGTAGAAACTGGTGGTTTTTCCAGCGCCATTGGGGCCGAGTAGACCCACAATTTCATGACCAATTTGAATGGAGACGTCTTTGACAACGCATCTTGATTTATAGCTTTTCTGTAAATTGTTAGCGCTGAGTATCGTCGGCATATTTCTATCTTACCTGCTCTGAAATAGGCGGGCTAGTTTCATCGTCGTTGTTGTCGTCGTCTGAGGTCTTTGGAGTCACTGGTGTTCTTGCCATGATGCCTGCATCGTAGATACCACGCGAATGAGACAGGAGCTTGATAACACCCGTTTTAAAGTTGGTTTCCATCCCCTTAGCCCTGACCCAGGAATCTGGGCGCACCACGATGACATTGTCTTGGCTTGAGGCCATCGATTTATCGGGGTATACCGTTGCGGTTTCTGTGGTGATGGTGGTTTCGGGAGCGCTCGGTTGAGAGGGCTGGTGAATGACTACATTGTTGCGTAAATTAATTGTTTTAATGCCATCAAAACTTTTTCCAAAATCAGCGCTGATGTACCAGGGAACATGTTTTTCAGTGTAGATCATGAAATTGGGGTTGATAAAATCCGCTGCATTTTGGTAGGGATAATGAATGATTTTAGGCGTGAGTAGGTGACTGTGCAAATGGCCGGTATCATCGTATTCGGCATAATTAACGTCAAGCATAAATGCGTCTGGTTTGGTGTTGGCATTTGACGCAGTAAGTTCGTCGCCGTCTTTCCCGAGTATCAACAAAGTGGTGATGGACACGGCAATAATGAAAAATAAACTGATTAATGGAGTTCGCTTCATTTCTTTGTCATCGCACAGTGAGAAGCGAGAATCATGTCACAAGCTTCCCGTACAGCCCCTTCACCACCCCGAGCCATTGTTTGCCAATGAGATACCTTTTTTACAGCGTGTACAGCGTTGGCAACAGCGATGGCAAGACCGACTTGCTCGAGCACAGGGATATCGGGTAGATCATCGCCCATATAAGCAGTCATTTCTGCGGTTAGGTGACATTCTTTGAGTAGGGACTCATAGGCAATGATTTTTTGCTCTTGGCCTTGATGAAGGTGTTTAATCTTCAGTTCTCTCATTCGTTTTTCTACGGCTTCGCTTTGTCGACTGGAGATGATAGCCACTTCAATGCCGGCTTGTTGCAACAACTTAATTCCTAAACCATCCTGGACGTGAAAGAATTTAGTTTCTGTTCCATCGGAGCTGTAACAAATTTTCCCGTCAGTTAACACACCGTCGACATCCAATATGAGTAATTTAATTATGCCTGCTTTTCGTTGGATTTCGGGATTCACTGTGCTCACATCATTCCTATGCGTAACAAGTCGTGCATATGAATCACTCCTAAAGGCATGTGAGTATCATCGACCACAACAAGCGATGTAATTTTGCGATTGTGCATCATTTTCAGAGCGTCAGCGGCTAAACATTTGGGTGGAATGGTAATACCCACTTCGGTCATCACATCACGAATAATGGTTTTATGAATATCATGCCCTTTGTCGAGGGTGCGACGGAGATCCCCATCCGTGAACACGCCGAGCAGTTGGTTGCAGTCATCGACGATGGTGGTCATGCCTAAGCTTTTCTTGGTGATTTCAACCAGTGCTTCGTCCAACATGCAATTGTGTTTGACGAGAGGCATATTCTCTTTGGTATGCATAATTTCGTCGACGTGCAGCAAGAGCCGGCGTCCAAGTGCGCCTCCGGGGTGAAAACGCGCGAAGTCATCTGCCGTAAATCCACGTGCTTGTAATAAGGTAATCGCAATGGCATCACCGAGGGCTAATATGGCTGTCGTACTGGAAGTGGGAGCGAGTCCTAGCGGACAGGCTTCTTGTTCAACACTCGCATCCAGCGTGAGAGTAGCCACGCGGGCAAGCGTTGATTGCATCTGTCCCGTGATGGCAATGATGGGAATATTCAATTGCTTTAAAGCGGGGAGTATGGCAATCATCTCCGGGGTTTCACCGGAATAGGAAATAGCCAGGGCGAGGTCGCTGTCCGTGACCATGCCGATGTCTCCATGGCTGGCCTCGCCTGGATGGATGTAAAAAGCGGGAGTGCCTGTGCTGGCCAAGGTGGCGGCGATTTTTCGGGCAATGTGACCGGATTTCCCCATACCGAGCACGATAACTCGACCTTTGCAATTGAGGGCGAGCTCACAAGCGGTTGAAAAATGATGGTCGATGCGTTCATGGAGATCTTGTAAGGCTTGTAACTCAGTTGCAATCACTGACTTACCGAGTTGGCATAAATTTTGACTATTTTTCATGTTTTTCGTAGGCAGTCTGTTATCATTTCGGTATTATAAGCGATACAATTTCAGTGAGCCACGAGTTTTAAAAACAAAGTGGTTATTTTTTGGCCATAAAGTTTCTCGTGCGTATGTCCACTCATCGTCAGCTATAATATTTATACTTTACGATGAAGTCACGTTGAATGGTTTTTGCCACGCGGTTAAGGAAAAATCCACCCCATGGATAAATTAATTATTACAGGCGGATCGGTATTGAACGGATCCATACGAATTTCAGGCGCGAAAAATGCCGTGTTGCCTATTTTAGCGAGCGCGTTATTGATTGATGAACCGATTTCTCTTAGCAATATTCCCCATCTGAATGATGTGACGACCATGATGGAATTACTCGGTCGCATGGGGGCTCAGTTTACGGTCGCTGACAATATGGTGGTTGAAGCCGATTGTTCGCGCATTACTAATTTGCATGCGCCCTATGATTTGGTGAAAACCATGCGCGCTTCAATTTTAGTGCTCGGTCCGTTGTTATCACGCTTTGGTAAAGCCGAAGTATCTTTACCAGGCGGTTGCGCCATTGGCTCTCGTCCTGTAGATGTTCACATTGATGGAATGCGCGCACTGGGTGCGGATATTGAAGTGGTGAATGGATTTATACAGGGGCAGGTGGAGGGTCGTTTGAGAGGGACTGAGTTGGATTTGGGGAAAATTACCGTAACAGGCACTGAGAATTTAATCATGGCTGCTGTTTTGGCTGAGGGGCAAACGATTATTCATAATGCGGCGTGTGAGCCAGAAGTACAAGATCTCGTGAATTTTCTCAACAAAATGGGTGCAAGAATTTCTGGCGCTGGAACGGATAGCATCATCATTGACGGTGTTGATCGGTTGGGTGGTGGAAAATACGCGGTTATGCCAGATCGTATTGAAGCAGGCACTTATTTAACGGCAGCGGCAATGACACGCGGTTCAATCACCTTAAAAGATGTGATGCCGAAAACGATGGGCTCTGTGTTAGCAAAATTGCGTGAAGCAGGGGCGCACATAAAAATCGGAGAAGATTGGATTACATTGGATATGAAAGGCAAGCGTCCGAAAGCCGTGAATGTTTCAACCGCACCGTATCCAGAATTTCCAACGGACATGCAAGCGCAGCTCATGGCGCTGAACCTAGTGGCTGAGGGAGAATCGGTGATTACCGAAACCGTTTTTGAAAATCGATTCATGCACGTTCATGAAATGCGTCGAATGGGCGCGAAAATTGCATTGCATGGAAATAAAGCCATTGTGAATGGGGTAGAGCAGTTAACAGGGGCGCCTGTAATGGCCACGGATTTACGCGCATCAGCAGGG
>CAYGED010000020.1:0-12572 GCA_964348555.1 uncultured Coxiellaceae bacterium | reverse complement strand
AAACGATCCTAATGCGCATCCCAAACTGCTCTTTTTCTTCTAACGTAAAAAGTAAATCAAAAAGTGACTCAAATTGCTGAGTTGATTTGACCGAATGACAGGCTCGAATGAACTCATCCCAACCCTTTGCCTTTTGTGTATCCATATAGTAGCCAACCCTCCCAGTTTTGACGCAAATTAGACTCCAACCGGGACAGCTTGTCAAACCCGTAAAAATAGGGGGATTGCTACTGTTTTAGAGTATATACTCATTTCACTTGAAAATGCGAAGTCGCATTTTCAAGCAGGGATAAGCCGCTGGACTAAATAAAATTGGCAGATTAAAGTTTATTATGATCAATCCTCCCCAACTCTCCTTTTTCAAAGGAGGGGGTAATTTAAATTAATCACCCCCTTTGCAAAGGGGGTCGATGCACGTTTCGTGCAGCGGGGGGATTTTACCGATAGGCTTGTTCATCTGACAAGATATCCTCATTTCATTTGAAGTTGCGAATGTTATCAACTTCAAGTGAAATGGGTATAGACGATTAACGATTAGTTCCAGGAAAAACCTAGGAGTCCGGTTGAATTTCTTCCACCAGCAGCTGCAATTTTCGGCGGCCTTGAAATTCATTCAAATCCAATCGATAGGCTATCTGCACATGTTCGCAATGAAAATTAGGCCATTCACCTAAGTTTACGTTGAACGCAATCCCATCGACATACTGTTCTGTCCCTGGCAATTGCAAAATCAGTTTCAAGTGTCGTTGACCAACGATGCGCTGATTGATCAGCTTAAACCGTCCATCAAACAAGGGTTCTGGAAAACCTTGTCCCCATGGCCCAGCATCGTGAAGCAGTTCAGCCAGATTTAACGTCAGATGATCGCGATTAAGCTCACCATCGGTCCACAAACGCGCTTGCAAATCTTCTTCTTTCAATCGCGCTCGAACCTGTTCATCAAAAGCTTTTTCAAAATTCGGTAAATGTTCAGCTGGCAAGCTCAAGCCCGCTGCCATGGCGTGGCCACCAAATTTGGTCATCATGTTAGGATATTTAACCGCAACCGCTTCGAGCACATCGCGTATGTGTAACCCTTGCACCGAACGCGCAGAACCTTTGAGCGTGCCATCTTCTGCTTTTGCAAAAGCGATGACAGGACGATTAATTTTTTCTTTTACCCGTGAGGCGACAAGACCCACGACCCCTTGGTGCCACTCTTCCTGATAAAGACACAACGCATGCGTATTTTCTTTTTCTAAATTCAATTTATCCACCACTTGAAACGCCTCGCGCTGCATTTGCGTTTCAATCACGCGACGCTCTTTATTTAAATCATCCAACCGAAGTGCGATTTCACGCGCAACATTCATGTCGCTCGCCAATAAACACGCCACACCCAGCGACATGTCATCCAGACGCCCCGCTGCATTAAGGCGCGGGCCAATGATAAACCCTAAATCCGTGGCGCGTAATTTTTCGCGCTTGCGCCCAGCCACTTCAAGCAACGCCAAAATACCGGGGTGTGCCCTACCGGCTCGAATCTGTCGCAACCCTTGATGCACAATAATGCGGTTATTTTTATCCAAGGGCACAACGTCGGCGATGGTACCTAACGCCACATAATCCAAAAACTGAACCAGTTTCGGGCACGTTAACCCACGTAATTCAAACCAGTTGATCTCATTTAACTTGGCGCGAAACGCCAGCATGAGATAAAAAATAACGCCGACACCGGCAATCGCTTTGCTCGGGAAAAGATCGCCCAAGCGATTCGGATTCACAATCGCAATCGCGTCTGGCAAGGTTTCACCTTGCAGGTGATGATCCGTGATAATGACATCAATGCCCAGGGATTTTGCATGACGAACACCCGCATGACTGGAAATCCCATTGTCGACGGTAATAATCAAGGTTGGATTTTTTTGTTTGGCGACATCCACAATTTCGGGCGTCAATCCATAACCATAGGCAAAACGATTGGGAATTAAATACGAAATATTCTCACCACCAAAAGCACGCAATAAACTCACGGCCAGTGCCGTGCTCGTTGCACCATCGGCATCAAAATCACCGATAATCATGATGTGCTCTTGCTGACGAAATGCTTCTACCAAGCGAGCGACGGCTTTATCGATATCCAACAGCGTTTCATAAGAATGCAGCGCTGATAACTCGGTTGACAACTCAGTGGGAGAATTTATGTCTCTCGCGCTATAAACACGCTGCAAAATGGGGTGTAAATGTTTTAATGAATCCGGTAGGTCTTTAATCAGCCGCCGTACAATGACTTTCCTCACGAACAGTTCCTTTTATTTCCATATCGATTAGCTAATAATCACCAGAGACTTATATCACAATCCGCTAAATGATAACAAGATTTTTCGCTTCAACACAAGTTAGCGCGAAAAAAGATCAAATGAGAGAAATGAAATATTTAGACGATGGCACAGTAATTTTTACGCCAACCACTTTCATCAGAGTGATCATATTCTTTTAAATCGGGAAAGCACGAACCATATCCATTTATTTCTGCTTTACTCTCAAAGAAACCATTTTCATGACAGATTTTTTTTATTGCTGCCACTGAAGAGTTCTTCGGCCAGACAGTCCATGTTTGATGGACAAGAATGCCGAGTTGCGCCAGCAAACAACCCACCAGTGTCGAAAGCCCGCCACTCAACCAGTTTGGCTCTGCATAAACGAAAGCACCCGCTGCACAAGTAAGCGCAAACACAAGCTCAAGAAAGCTGTCATTTGTCAGGATACTCACACCTGCTTTTAAGGAGAGGAAGCGTAACGACTGTGTCAACGCACTGACGACTGCAAAAATCCCTCCTGACTCAACTCCAACGGCAACGGCTCGCCAAAATTGGCCATCGATTCCTCCAGCCCCATTCAATAAACACTGCCACATCGCATTCGTCGCAAAAATACCAATGCCCAGCTGGGCGCTGTCTTTAATATTTTCTTTCATGGAGCTTGGAGATTCTATCAATTCATAATGTTGTGAAACCTTATCACACAACCAGGTAACCGGAATGTTGAGTCCACCTACCCACAACGCGGTAGCCACTCCCGCTAACAGCGATGCAGGCCATAAATTTTCTTTTCCACCGTTATTGTAAAATGCCAAATTCCAGAAGGCCCCATCACAAAATTTAATCGCGACTAATACAACCATCCCGAGAAATGCCTTAAATTGACGCCCATGGTGAACACGATAATGGTTTTTATAATCCTCTCGTTCACGAAATGCTTCTCGATAATGCTGGTATAAAAAATCGATGGCTTCTTGAATTTTTCCCGATTGGGTTGCGCTGTTTGTAATAAGTATGGGGGTCTCTTCGTCGCCATACTTAGTATCAGTTTGGAGGCTAAAGTTTTTAAAAAAGGTGTTGAGATTCATGGAAAAATTATGACCCCAAGCTGGCACCTCTAAAAAACACCCTCCCCCTGTTGAATACGCGGAAATACACAACTGGTTTATTCCTGAAGAAAGAAAAAGCTGATTATTGCTTATTTTTTTCAATGGTATCCGCATAGAGTCACCAACCTTACATTCATCACTGATCAACAACCACTGGGTAAAATACCCCTAAACACCCCTCCGTGCCAGACATTCCAAAGGTATTCTATCGAATAGATATTAAAGACATCTTAAAGAACGCTCTTAATATTTCCTTAAGCTAGTAATTTTATAATGCTCCTGTGTCTACAAAAGGCTGACAGAACGATGATAAACCGCTTTTACGAAGAAAAATTTCCGACGCTTGATATGGATCAGGACTATTACCTTCGCGAGCAAGCCATTGAAGACACCGAATCGTTCTTTCAATATTACACCGACCCTGAAGTGGCTCGCTATATCCTCGCCACCAATCCAAAAACAATCGTTGAAGCCGGTGCGGAAATTCATTATTGCCGAAATTTATTTCGATACAAACGCGGAATTTATTGGACGCTGGCCCGCAAAGATAACGACAGGATGATCGGTGCCATTGGGCTTTACCTTAATAACCAGCATCACCGCGGTGAAATTTGCTACGATCTTTCTCGGCACTATTGGAAAAAAGGTATTATGACCAAAGCGCTTCAAAAAATAGTCGATTACGCGATTCATCATATCGGCGTGCAACGCATCGAAGCCATCACCTTAAAAGAAAATATTCCCTCAATCACCGTTCTAAAAAAATTGGGCTTTGAGCACGAGGGCACATTAAAAAATTTCCGCTATTTCAACGGGAAATCGTTCGACATCGAAATGTTTGCAGTCACGCCCGAAATATTTAATGCTATCCAAACCCATACCCAAATCGCCCAAATTGCTTAATGCTTAATGGCTGAATTCGTTTGAGCTTCGTGCTCACGATGAGATTAGCCTCTCTCCATTCGTAGATACCATTTGGTGATGCAAAATCACGGGCTTGCAATGGGCCTAAATTTATGATCAAGTAGAGGCCAAACAAAAAACAAAAGCGAGATGGAATTGAGACAACCTCAAGCACTTTGGCCTTTGTTTCTCACTGAAATGTGGGAACGCTTTGGCTTCTATGTTATCCAGAGCTTGCTCATCTTCTACCTCACCAACTTTTTAAACTTCGCGGACGCAAAAGCCTATCTCGTTTTAGGCGAATTCACCGCCCTCATCTACATCGCCCCTTTGTTAGGTGGATTTTTCTCAGACCGCGTGCTCGGCCCACGTTTTGCCATCATCGTTGGTGCGATATTTCTAGGGCTTGGTTATATGCTACTCGGGCTCGTGGGTAAGGATGTATTATATGTCTGTTTAGCGTGTATTGTTCTAGGCAATGGCCTATTAAAACCGAACATTTCGAGTTTTTTAGGCGAATTTTATTATGCTGATGATCCCCGGCGAGATGCTGGGTTTACCCTATTTTATATCGGTATTAATATCGGCGGGCTACTGGCCTTAACAAGCGCAGGCTTTATTCAAGAAAAATTCGGTTGGTCCAGCGCTTTCTTATCAGCTGCCTTTGGTATGATTCTAGCGCTGCTCACTTTTTGTTTCACGTTTAAAACTTTTGAAAATCGAGGAATGCCCATTCCTCGCCAACAAATTAAACCCAAACAATTGCAACTATTTGCTCGAAAATGGAATTTAATTTGGCTACTCATCATCAGCTTCGTTGTGATTTATCTGTTGATCCGCAGCGCGAGAATCGCCGAATACATTCAAAATGTGGTGGGCCTCATTATTCTCGTTATTATGCTTTATCTTGCTTACCGCTCGGATCCGCGCACACGAAAAAAATTATATGCCTTAATTATTCTTATTGTTTCATCCATTATTTTCTGGGGCCTTTTCTTTCAAGCATTCGGCTCCATTAATTTATTTACAGAGCGCAATGTGGACCGCCATCTATTCGGTATTATCATACCCACACCCATGTTTATTTCGCTTGAGTCGATTTTTATCATTATCCTTGGTCCATTTTTAGCATCTCTTTGGAAAAACTTACACATGATAAAACGTGATCCCACGCCGGGCATGAAATTTTCACTGGCCCTATTTTTTACCGGTATAGGCATGTTTTTCTTACTCGCCGGTATTCATTTTCATCGGCCCGACGATCTCATTAATCCCATCTGGATACTCTTGTTCTATTTAATGCTGACGCTAGGAGAAATGTTGCTGTCACCCATCGGGCTTGCGATGGTGACCGAGCTAAGCCCACCGCATCTCACGGGTATGATGATGGGGGTTTGGTTCATGGCGTTGGGTTATGGGGGCGAACTATCGGGCTTCTTGGCCAGCAAGGCCAGTATCCCAAAATCACTCACCGACTTGGCAACCACGAATGAGATTTATTTCCACACTTTTTGGGGCAACGCTGTGCTCGCCATCGTGGTCGGCATTGCCTTGCTCATCCTAAGCCCTTGGTTAAAGCGACTCATCAGAAGCTAGCCCGTGTGTTGACATTTAGTTGGGTTGTGTCAGAATTCTTTCGTTTTCGGGAATTATTTTGCGACGCAAAAAGCCAACAACCTATTCATAAAACGGCCCAGAGGTGAAACATGTTGTCTCAAGCTACCTACATATGGATGGACGGTGCTGAACCCACTCAAAAACTTCGATCAAAGATGCGCATTGTACCGCTTTCCAATCAACAACCTACCTTGGCTGATTTTCCAGAATGGGGCTTTGATGGCTCTTCGACTTATCAAGCAACCGGTCACGATTCTGATCTCATCTTGAAACCTGCCCGCTTTGTTGACGACCCTATTTTGGGCCAAGGCAATTATTTATTGATTTGTGAGGTCATGAATCCCGATGGCGTGACGCCACATAAGACGAATACACGCGCTCGTTTAACGCAACTCATGGCAAACGGCGGTGACGTGCACGAACCTTGGGTTGGTTTCGAACAAGAATACACGTTACTCAAAGGTGTCATTCCCCTCGGTTGGCCCGAGCGAGGTTATCCTGCTCCTCAAGGTCCCTTTTATTGTGGCGTTGGCGCCGACGAGGCCTTTGGGCGCGAAATGGTCGAGGCGCATGCACAAGCGTGTCTTGATGCAGGTATCATGCTTTATGGCACCAATGCTGAAGTCATGCCAGGCCAATGGGAATTTCAAATTGGTTACCGTGGACTCAGCGATGAATCAGCTGATCCGCTCACGGTTTGTGACCACCTGTGGCTTGCACGCTGGTTGCTTTATCGCATCGGTGAAGAATTCGATATCACCGCGACACTCCACCCAAAACCAGTGAAAGGTGATTGGAACGGCGCGGGCAAACACACCAATTTCTCGACGAAAGAAATGCGCGATGCACGCACAGGCATGAAAGCCATTGAACAAGCCATTGCGCGTTTAGCCAAACGTCATCAGGAGCACATTGCTGTCTACGGGCATGGCCTTGAGGAGCGCCTCACTGGAAAACACGAAACCGCACATATTTCCGACTTCAGTTCAGGCATTGGCAATCGGGGTGCGTCAATCCGCATACCACGACCGGTGGCCTTAAAAGGTTGTGGCTATCTTGAAGATCGACGACCTGGCGCGAATGCGGACCCCTACCAAGTCGCCGCGATTTTAATTGAAACGATTTGTGGACTACGTGCATCCCAAGGGGTAAAGACACCAACAGTGGCTTAGAGCCTGTTTGGACTGCGCTCATTAATTATTCTGCATTTCAATAGATAAAGACTTCTCAGCCAGCAAATCGGACTCCCCTAGTTTGGCCACGAACACTGAAAGTCGGCGACAAAACAATGAGTCGCTGAAAAATCTCGTTACCTTACCCTTCCAAGTCGATAAATTATTCACTCTACTCACCTGCGAATACGATAGTAACCCTGAACTTTCGTTCGAAGTTTGTGTCAAATTATTTAAACGGCTCATGGCATTCTTTAAATTACGGAGATGATTTCCAAAATTTTCTTTTGCTTGAGCCACAGTCAAGACATTAAATACTTCCACTTTTTCTTCTTTTTTCTCTTTTTCTTCTTTTTCCTCTTGAGAAACATCCTGTATAAATTCATCCAGTATTCCTAAAAAAGTCACGTCATTCGGATCATAACGATAAGATATATTTCCTTCCTGTGTTTTAATCCAGAATTTCATAACAGCCAAGATTAACAACGCTGCGAAGGAAGTTCCTGCCGGAAAATAACACACGTACTCGACTACTGCTGCAGCCGTTTGCGCATCATCATCATCGGAGCGTGGAACAGCGTAGTGCAATAAAGCGACCAATCCACCGGTTATTATAAAAGTGACCAGAAATTTAGACCAATGGTTAGTACAAGAACCTTGGGTTTCGTCATTAACTTTGTTGATAATTTTCTGAAGCTCAGGCAACAAAACGGTTTTATAAAAAATTTTACGAGCTTCAGCCAATTGATTGTTATTGGCCTTTCCTAAAAACACTTTAAGCTTTTCCATATCACCCGATTCACGCATAGTAACCTCTTTGTTATAATGGACGAGAGTTTATTTCTAACGGAATAGGCACCGCTTAGCAATGCTTTACAGTAAAAGACAGTGAAAATTAAACCTTATTTATTTTTTTGCTTAATGGAATATTAAAAGCAGAATAATTGACGAGCGTTCTTCGTCGTCTGCTGGGCAACTGTTTCGTACGTTTCACCTTTGATGTCAGCGATACGCTCAGCGACAAAGCGAACGAACTGAGGCTCATTGGGTTTACCACGATAAGGTTCTGGCGTAAGATAAGGAGCATCTGTTTCAATGAGCATCTTTTCCAGCGGCACCCTTTCAGCAACCGACACGACATTTTTGGCGTTTTTAAACGTCACAATGCCCGAAAAAGAAATATAAAATCCAAGCTGCATGGCCTGCTCCGCCAGCTCCCACCCTTCGGTAAAACAATGCATCACGCCACAAACCTCCTTCGCGTTTTCTTCGCGCAGGATCGCGATCGTATCCTCTGGGGCAGCGCGAGAATGCACAATGATCGGTTTTTTAATTTTTCGCGCGGCTCGCACGTGCGTTCGAAAGCGATCGCGCATCACATCGAGGCCTTCTTTATTATAAAAATAATCCAAACCCGTTTCACCGATCGCCACGACTTTCGGATGCTCCGCCAACGACACCAACGCTTCGACCGTTGGCTCTTGATTCACTTTCTCACTCGGATGCAGTCCCACACTCGCCGAAACATGATCATAACGTTCGGCAATCGCAATGACCTCTTCTGCATGTTGCAAATCCACACCCACACATAAAATATGCTCAACACCCACTCCTTTGGCTTTTTCAATGAGCGCGCCGAGATCGCCTTGATAAGCATCGAGATTGAGCATGTTTAAATGGCAATGCGTATCAATGAGCATGATCAACTTTCCAATCCAGCACGAACGCTTCGAGTAACAAGGCCTGATTGATAGCGATCGGCTCTTTATTGAGTCGACACACCTCCTGGCATGTCGATGACAACGCCAGTAAAGTTCTTTTTGAAAATGCTGGGTTGATCGCTTGGAGTTGTGGCAAAAAATCTTGATTCACGAGATAGCTTGAATCGACACCAAGATGCAAACGAATCAGATCATCCAACACACTGGCAATGACATTAAGCACATCATCGATATTTTCTTTCATCCAGCGGCTCACAATTGGAATCGGGTTTGCTTGTTGTTGAACGATGCTGAGTAAATTCGCGAAAATCATTTCGCGAGTGGCCAAATAATTCTGACGATCGTATTCCATTGCTTGCAGCGGAGCAAAGTGGGCAACTTTGAGCAAGCGTTTCGCTTTCTCTTTATCCGAAATGCTTTCCGCCAACCATTTTTCAGCGGCTTCACTCGACCGACAAGAAAATGAAATACGCTGACATCGACTGCGTATCGTCGGCAATAGTTTTCCGATTTGATGACACACTAATATCATCAGCACATTACCCTGAGGCTCTTCCAGAGTTTTTAAAAACGCATTTGCCGCAGCACGATTCATATTTTCCACCGGCGAGATCACAACCACTTGATAACCATTGCGCTGCGACGTCTGATTTAATTGATCGACCAACTCTCGGATCGGCTCAACCCGAATCGACTTACTGTCCACTTCGGGCTCGATCAGAAAAAAATCCGGGTGTGTTCCGTTTCCAAAAAAACGGCAACCACGGCAGTGGCCGCAGGGTTTTTTCTCTTTGTCTTCGCAAAGTATTCGGTGAGCGAATGCCATTGCAAAATCTTTTTTTCCGAGTCCTTTTGGACCGGTTAAAAGCACCGCATGCGGCAATCGACCGTTGTTCTCCTGATTAACCAACTGGTCCCATTCTTTTTTCTGCCAAGGATAAACCTGCATCATGATTCCAGTAATTGCTGAGTCGAATTTTTCAGTTGTTTTTTAATGGCCTCGAGTGGCTGATCCGCATCGATGACCGTAAAACGGTTCGGTTCTTGCCGCGCTAATTTGAGATACGTTTGTCGAACGCGATCAAAAAAAGCAGCTCCCTCAACTTCAATTCGATCTTTAGCACCCCGGCTCGTCACACGTTTTAATCCGACTGCCGCTGACGCATCCAACAGGATCGTTAAATCCGGTCTTAAATCACCCTGCACCCATTGCGCTAACTCGGCAATATGCGATTCATCAATCCCTCGACCACCACCCTGATACGCGAAACTTGCATCCGTGAACCGATCTGACAACACCCAAAGCCCTTTTTTTAACGCCGGCAAAATAACTTGCGCAATGTTTTGCGCACGACCCGCAAACATCAACAATAATTCAGTGTCAGCACACATCTTTTCACTGTAATGACTGAGTAACACATCGCGTATCGCTTCCGCAATCGGTGTGCCACCTGGCTCGCGCGTGACGACGTACGACACTTTTTTTTCGTCCAATAGCGATCGTACGTATTGAATCGCCGTGGTTTTGCCAACCCCTTCGATCCCTTCAAATGAAATAAATCGGCCTTTTTTAGTGTGCATGTTCAATCGTATTCATGATCTTTTGAATCGTGTTTATCGCGTCAGGAAATCCAATAAGCATATCCTCATTGGATTCACTCTGTTGACGATATTGTTTAACTGCTTTTAAGTGTTCATGGTAAGTATCCGAAAAAATATGCCCACCATTTCCCGTCGCCACGTAATACAAGGTATGACCATCTGTTGGGTGTAACGCTGCTTCAATGGAGGCGCGACCTGGCATATCAATCGGAGTCGGTGGCAACCCAAAACGCCGATAGGTATTATAGTCCGTTTGAGACGCTAAATCGTGTTTGGTAATTTCACTCCCAAAAGGTCGCCCCAATCCATAAAGTACCGTTGGGTCAACTTGTAGCAACATGCCCTTCTGAAGCCGCCGGAGAATCACACCCGCAATTTTCGCTCGCTCGTCAGCAACATTCGTTTCTTTTTCAATTAAAGACGCTACAATTAAAGCCTCATAAGCATTTTTATAGGGTACATCGACATCTCGCGATACCCAAGCGTTCACCATTATCTTATGCATCCGATCGTAGGACTGCTTGAGAATCGATACATCGGCTTCTCCCCGAGTAAAAAAATAAGTGTCTGGAAAAAATAATCCTTCGGGATGCCGGCCTGGGTATCCAATTTTTTGCATAATCGCCGGGTAAGATAAATGTTGAAACTGATGCGTGATATAAGGATTTTGACTGAGTGCTTGCAAGTATTGCTGAAAAGTCCAACCTTCAATAAAAGTGATGCTGCGTTGATAAACTTTTCCAGTCACCACATGCGCTAAAAAATCGGGCGGCGTCATGCCTGGTTTAATTTCATATTCACCCGCTTTCAGCAAATGCACATCACCCGACAATCGCGCCATAAAAACAAACAAACGCGGATTGCGTATCAAACCTTTCTGGTACAAATCATTCGCCAAATAAGTAATGCCTATTCCAGAAGGCACCTCGATCGTCTGGTTCGCCATTTCCACCTTCATGGGGTGATGAATAAATCGATGCCAAACAACGGCAAACCACATGCCGAGAATGAGCACGAGAATTGCTGAAACAATAAAAAGGATTGTTTTAAACATCGACATGATAATAGTCTAGGGCGTGCCCCCCTCGTCGTCAACGAGCCATCAAGACAATCCGTTCCTAGCATAAGGGGTATGAAATTTTCCGAGCTAGAGAATCCAACTTAGAAAATATTGGTTAAATCCGTCGAAGAATAATACTACCGTTTGTTCCCCCAAATCCGAAGGAATTCGACAACACGGTATTCACCTTTCTCTCACGAGCCACCTTAGGAACAAAATCCAAGTCACAGCCCTCACTCGGATTTTCAAGATTGATCGTCGGTGGCACAACGTTATCACGGATAGCAAGAACAGAAAAAATAATCTCGACGGAACCCGCAGCACCCAACATATGACCCGTCATGGATTTGGTGGAGCTCACTGCCAGCTTATACGCATCTTTACCAAAGGCTTTTTTAATCGCTAACGCTTCAACGTGATCGGCGGCTGGCGTGGAAGTCCCGTGCGCATTGATATAATCGATATCATGGGTGGAAATCTTCGCGTCACGCAAAGTATTTTGCATCGCCACACAAAATCCGCTGCCTTCAGGATCCGGAGCCGTCATGTGATACGCATCTCCGCTCATACCAAAACCAATCACTTCCGCGTAAATCTTAGCACCGCGTTTTTTAGCGTGCTCGTATTCTTCTAACACAACCACAGCAGCGCCTTCACTTAACACAAAACCATCTCGATCTTTGTCCCACGGCCGACTGGCGTGTTCTGGGTCATCATTTCGTCGCGATAACGCTTTCATCGAAGCGAACCCGCCAACACCCAACTCTGTCGTCGCCATTTCAGTACCACCTGCCACCATCATGTCCGCATCGTTGTGCGCGATCATTCGAGCCGCATGACCAATGTTGTGCAACCCAGTTGTGCACGCCGTCACGATGGCAATGTTGGGGCCCTTGAGACCATAATGCATGGAAACAAGCCCCGAAGCCATGTTGATGATGGCACCCGGAATAAAGAAGGGTGAAATCCGCCGAGGACCATGGTTGAGAAAGGCTTGGTAATTTTTTTCTATCCATGGCATACCGCCGATACCAGAACCGATAGCGACACCAAAACGATCAGAATTTTTCTCATCGACGGTAATTCCC
>CAYGED010000019.1:0-12792 GCA_964348555.1 uncultured Coxiellaceae bacterium | reverse complement strand
TCTTAATTCCCAGTGGCTTACAGCATGCCGTTATGATGTGCATGTATTTGGTGATCGTCTATGTTGTTATGCGGATCGCCAACGTCGATAGTAACACCACCATCAGCGTATTTCGCTTTGGGTTAATTGCATTAGGTGTGACCACAGTGATTCAGGCGATTAGGCGCGGTCCAGTTGGTTCCGGTTATCTTGCACCCCCGGTGATTTCGGCGATCTACTTGCAAGCCTCGTTGATGGCGTTACAATACGGTGGACTCGGTGCGGTTTTTGGGATGACGATTTTTGCAGGCGTGGTGGAGATGATCATCTCGCGTTTTGTCTTGTATTTACGTTACCTTTTCACTACAGCAGTAATCGGTTTGATTATCACCACCATTGGTTTTAACTTAGGAATCCTTGGACTTGAGCGTGCATTAGAGTTTCAATCAGTAGGTGATCCGTTGCTACATGCGCACATTGCCGTATCCTTCATTACTTTGATTTCCATAATCAGCTTTGCAATTTGGGCAAAAGGCCTATTACGCATCATGTGTGTGTTAATAGGCATTATCATAGGTGCTATCGCGGCGTATATTTTTGGTTTAGTGACGCCGCAGCAGATGGCATTGTGGCGTTCGGTCGCATTCTTCTCCTGGCCCGATATCTCACATCTTCAATATCATTTTTCATATGAGATGATTATTCCCTTTATGATCGCGGGTATCGCCTCTGCGTTACGGGCGATGGGTTCACTGACGACAGTGCAGATGATCAATAATCCTGCCTGGAACTCTCCCGATCAAAACAATATACAACGCGGTGTACTTGCCGACGGGATTGGTTGTGTGATTGCAGGGTTATTAGGCTGCACAGGAATCAGCATGGGGCCGACCTTGATCGGTGTATCGCGAATCACGGGCGTGATGAGTCGCAATGTTGCGTGGGTGATTTTAATCGTGTTATTAATTTTAGCGAGTTTACCGAAGATTTTGGCTGTCTTTTTATTGATACCTTTTTCGGTACTGGGAGCGGCATTGATTTTTAGTGGTGCATTCATGATACTCGCTGGGATGCAGATTATCATGGCAAAACCGGTGACAACACGGTCGATCTTGATCATCGGAGTTTCCTTTTTATTGGGAGCCAGTCGCTTGATATATCCAAATTATTTCGATCAATTACCATTTATTATTAGAATCTTTACCGACTCGGTTTTGTCGATCACCGTGCTAGCCTCCATTTTTTTGACTTTGTTGTTTCGTATTGGTATTCATCAGCACCTTAATATTAAAAGTGGCAACGATTTTGTTTCCTTCGATTCGTTTACTCAGTTCGTGCAGTATAAGGTGAAGGAATGGTTAATTCCGAAAGATGTGTTAATGCGAGCCAGTAGCGTGTGCGAACACGTACTGCAACGTCTGAAGGTCATCGATGTGAAAGACGAAGATATACATATCGATGTCGATTATGATCAAGTCGATTTAAATATTATTATTAAATATTTGGGTAATGCGGTTGACTTAAGCAGTTTGGATACTGATAAATCGATCTATCTACTCGAAGAGCAGGCTTTTGCCTTAGGCTTATCGCGGTTAGCACAAGGCGCCATTCCTGACAGCTACAGAATCAATAAGGGCGAGAAGGAGTGGCAGATACGCATGAAGTTTTTTGTTTAGTTTTGGTTTGGTGCTGGATTATGCCCCTTAATTTCTTTATATCTTACTGCTTGTGTTATCGGTTTTATTTAACCATTAATTTGTAATGTGCGATAGGGGTGGTTTAATGGGGAGTATATCCTTAAATAACCTAGGTTTTGGATAAGCGTTTTTGGGATTATACGCTTATCCAAAACCCAGGTTATCCCGGAAATTTGATTCAGGGATGAATAAATTATCCGGGATCCAGCGTAGAAAGCCCCGTTTTCTGGATAAGAAAATGAGGAGATTTTCTTATCCAGAACTGACGTTAAATAGCAAGATTTAACTTGAAAACAGTATATTATAAGTGTTATAATTAACATATTATATGAATTACAGCGCTTTATGTATACTAATATGAACGTTCCTTCAG
Source organism: uncultured Coxiellaceae bacterium (assembly GCA_964348555.1). GTDB lineage: Bacteria > Pseudomonadota > Gammaproteobacteria > Coxiellales > Coxiellaceae > CAMTUH01. The sequence continues at coordinate 10,743 of CAYGED010000019.1, read as the reverse complement.
GCATAGGAAAACTTGACCGCGAACGCATCACGGCAATTCTTCGGGGTGCAGAGCATACTGTTTCTGTTGCTGAAGCAGCAGCCATTCTCAGGGTGCCGCAACAACGTGCTTCGCAATTACTCGCCCGTTGGGCAGCCAAAGGCTGGTTCACAAGGATCAAACAGGGTGTTTACATCCCAATACCACTGGAGTCAGATACAACAGAGATATCACTAGAAAATCCGTGGATTATTGCAGAGAGGCTTTATCAACCTTGTTATATTGGTGCGTGGAGTGCAGCAACACATTGGGGGTTGACGGAACAAATCTTTCGCGCCACGGTGGTGTTTACCGTAAAAAAACTTCGCGCTCATCAACCGATCATAAAAGGTACTCATTTTTTGGTACATACTATTTCAGAACAGGCAATGTTTGGGCTGCGTCCTATTTGGTACGGGCAAATTAAAGTATTGGTTTCGGATCCCACGCGTACTATGCTTGATCTATTATCGAATCCTAAATTAGGAGGTGGTATTCGAAGTAGTGTGGACATGTTTATAAATTATTTAAAATCCGAACATAAAAACTTACTACTTTTAATTGATTATGCCCGGCGTTTTAAAAATGGTGCCGTATTTAAACGGCTTGGTTTTTTACTAGAACAGTACCAACCAGACGAGACAGAAATAATAGCAGTCTGTAAAAAACTATTGACTACCGGCAACGTTAAACTTGATCCACAGTTAGATGCTACTAAATTAATTACTCGGTGGCGTTTGTGGATACCAGAAACATGGGTTAAATAAGATGATTACCAAACGAGAAATGATGGATTTTGCTAGAGAATTTGGCTTGGAACCCAACATCGTAGAGAAAGATTATGTACTGGGTTGGGTATTGGCGGGAATTGCCAATCATGCTGAATTAATGAATCAGTGGATTTTTAAAGGTGGTACTTGTCTCAAAAAATGTTATTTCGGGCGATATCGTTTTTCGGAAGATCTTGACTACACGCTAATGGATGAAGCACAGTTGAATGTAGAGTTTTTAACTGGCAGTTTTACGCAAATAGTGACTTGGATTTATGATGTGACCGGTATAGAAATTCCTGTCAACGCTATTCGTTTTGAAATTTATAAGAATAATTTTGGCGAAGTATCTGTTGAAGGTCGGCTCTATTATGTTGGTCCACTACAACGCCGCAGTAACCAAGCGCGTATAAAACTGGATTTAACAGCTGATGAGTTATTAGTTGCGACACCAATATTACGGGCGGTGCAGCACCCTTATTCTGATCAACCACGGAACGGAATTCAGGCTAATTGTTATAATTTTGCGGAAATGTTTGCAGAAAAACTTCGAGCGCTGAGTGAACGTGCGCGCCCACGAGATTTGTACGATGTGATACACCTTTATCGACATGCTGTTTCCTTGAATATAAAGCCCACAATAATTTTTGAGATTCTTCAAAAGAAATGTGAGTACAAGGCCATTCCTGTTCCTACGATGCAATATCTGGAAAGCCATCACAAGCTGCAGGAATTAAAGAGTGAATGGGCAAGTATGTTAACCCACCAGCTTCCTGCGCTACCACCCATTGAGCAATTTTGGCAAGAATTACCAGAGTTGGTGATGTGGTTACATAGCGAAATAAGCATAGTTGAGTAGCATCCTGTATGTACCCTGAAACGAAAGCAAAACAAAATTTTTATATTTTTATCAATGTATTGTGTGTATACTATTCTACCTTGACATGGTAGGGGGTCGTTGGTTCGATACCAATCGTGCCTACCAGTCTTTCTATTTCATTATCCGACCATCGGTCCATTTATTGTGGAAAATCTATTGCATCCTAGTGCATTGTCATATGGAAATACAGCTCTGCTAACAGGATCCAGCTATTTAATTGGGAATCTGTTGGAAGTATTGAAGCTTATGCTGAGAATAAAGCATCTGATGCCTATCGAATTTTTTGGTATTGTGGGCCAAATAAAGGTAAGATAACCATTGTAGCAATTACTCTGCCTCCATGAATGGAAAGGATTAGGCATGATTCGTTTAGGATCTAAAAATTTTTTAAACATGCCCAAGGGTTTTGGGGCGCTTTATTTCACACAAGTCTTTAGTACCATCAGCTTTGCGGTTATGTATGCCACACTCGTGCTTTACATGCGAGAGCAGGTTGGGTTAACCACGCATCAAGCCAATATTCTCACGGGTGTCTATTTTGCGTATAACTTTGCTTTGCATTTACTATCCGGTTATTTGGGTGGACGTTTCTTTAGTTATCGTGCGTTAGTGACGGTGGGGCTCATCTTTCAGCTGATTGGCGCGCTCATTCTTTCGATGGGTACGATGACGGCGCTTTATTGGGGTTTGGCTTGTATGTTGCTGGGTACAGGAACGATGGTCACTTGTCTCAACATGCTCTTATCGCAGTTATTTAACTCCGATGAAGTCCAAAAACGTCAGACTGCTTTTTTGTGGAATTACAGTGGCATGAATATTGGATTTATTCTCGGGTTTACGGTGGCGGGCTATTATCAACTTCATGTGAACTACACAATACTCTTTTTAGTCACGGCTGCAAACAATGTGTTGGCATTCGGAATTTTGTTGACGCAGTGGAAGTGGATGCAAGATCGAAATACCATTATGAGCTCGACGACTGCGCGATTGAAGCGTTTTCAACGTTATGGAATTGGCTTTTTGATCGTGTTTTTGCTCATTCCAATTTTGCATTGGTTGTTAAGTCATGCCGAAATTAGCGATATATTGATTTTAATCATTGGTGCTTTAATGGTTGTGGTGTTAATCTTAATAGCCTTGCGGCACCAAGGCCCTGAGCGTAAAAAAATCTTTGCGTTTTTTATTTTATTGATGAGTGCGCAAATTTTTTGGATTGTGTATCAATTAGCGCCGATGAGTTTGACCATTTTCGCAAAAGACAACGTGGATCGACACGTGTTTGGATTTTTAATTGCACCGGGCTGGATACAAAATATTAATAGCGTCACTATTTGCATAGGCGCTCCTTTATTAGCTGTCTTTTTTGGCTGGTTGCGTCATAAGCAGTTTTTAGTGTCATTGCCAATGCAATACACGGTTGGCTTAACGTTTACTGCAGTTGGTTTATTAATTTTACCGATGGGTATCGCCAGTGGTCATTTAGGTTATATGGTATTTTGGTGGTTATTTGCAACCTATGTATTGCAGGCGGTTGCAGAACTTTTAATTAGTCCCATTGGTTTTTCGATAGTAGGGCAACTCATACCTTTACATTGGCAGGGGTTGTGTATGGGTACCACCTTATTAAATTCGGGTGTTGCTGCGGTGCTCGCAAGTTTTTTCTCGAACTACGCAGCGGGTACCACTGGGAGCGCCAACCCACTGATTACCAATCCATCCTATAGCAAAGCCTTTGCGCAATTAGGTTGGGTCACGTTAGCCGTTGCTCTTATTTTATTGATTGCTTCACCATTGATTAATCGGTTAATTCGCAGTGATGAAAAATAAAGTCGGGGTTATTTTTTATTGACAAGCCCGGTCGTTTTTACCACTATTACCAGTAATAGTAATACTGGTGTTTTCAGACGAGGAGGGGCTATGCGAATTACCATAAAAGGTCAGGTCACGATCCCACAAGACATCCGCGAAGCGATGGGTTTTCTGCCGCACACGGAGGTGCGATTCATACGGAAAGGGAATGTTGTTTATATCGAAAAGGTTGAGGTTAAAACGAAGCGCAGTAAACGCTTAATCGAGCGCATGCGTGGTACGGCAACAGTTAAAATGAGCACGGATGAAATTATGGCTTTAGTGCGAGGCCGTAAATGACCGGCGTTCTCGTCGATTCTAATGTTATTATTGATATTATCACTGAAGATCCCAAATGGTTTCTTCGATATTGAGTGAGTCATTATCATTTACTAACGAGAGATATTAATCGATATAAAACCTATTTTCCTGCGCTACGGCTTATTGCGCCGGAATAAAAATTTTTTCCCCGCGGCTTGCCACGGGACTTTAACAGGCTCTAAGGTGGTTTTGCTTCAGCCCAACGGCAAACCGAATTGTCAAATTTCGCTGTTGATGCTAGCATTTCATTCCTTTGAAACAAAGAATTGGACCATGATAACGATTACCCTGCCGGATGGCAGCCGAAAAGAATTTCCAAAGCCACTGACGGTGCAAGCGGTGGCGGAGTCTATTGGGGCTGGTTTGGCAAAAGCCGCGCTTGCCGCTAAAGTCGATGGACGCCTTGTTGATACGAGCACCCTCATTGAAAAAGACGCTGGTCTTCAAATTATTACTGACCGTGATTCCGAAGGTTTAGCGATCATTCGACATTCGGCCGCTCATTTGTTAGCACATGCCGTTAAGCTGCTATTCCCGACGGCACAAGTCACCATTGGTCCGGTGGTCGAAGATGGCTTCTACTATGATTTTTCATTTGAGCGCCCTTTTACGCCGGAGGACCTCGACAATATCCATGCCAAAATGGAAGAAATTGCAAAAGCCAATCACCCAGTTGAGCGTTTGGTGTTGAATCGACAAGAAGCGATCGATATGTTCAGCAAGATGGGTGAGACTTACAAAGTCGACATTATCAACGCCATTCCAGAAAACGAAACGTTGACCGCTTATCGTCAAGGTGACTTCATCGATCTTTGCCGAGGCCCACATTTGCCGCGCACTGGTCAGCTCAAAGCATTTAAATTGACGAAGCTGGCGGGTGCGTATTGGCGTGGTGATAGTAAGAATGAGATGCTGCAACGGATTTATGGTACGGCCTGGGCAGATAAAAAATCCCTCGATGCGTATTTGAAACGTTTGGAAGAAGCAGAAAAACGCGATCATCGGTTGATCGCGAAGAAAATGGACTTATTTCATTTTCAAGCAGAGTCGCCCGGAAATGTATTTTGGCATCCGAAAGGATGGGCGATCGTCCGGGCCATTCGGGAATACACACGGGATTTTTTGCGTCAGCATGGTTATCAAGAAGTGAATACACCGCAAATTGTCGATGTGAGCCTTTGGGAGCAATCTGGGCACATGGCTAAATTTGGCGAAGAAATGTTTACGCTGGAAGCGGAGAAGCATCATTATGCGATCAAGCCAATGAGCTGCCCCTGTCACGTGCAAATTTTCAAGCAAGGCATTAAAAGTTATCGAGACCTACCCATACGTTATTCGGAATTTGGTGCTTGTCATCGCAATGAACCTTCGGGGACCCTACATGGTTTGATGCGCTTGAGAGGGTTTGTTCAAGACGATGGACATATATTTTGTACGGAAGATCAGATTCAAGCTGAGGTTTCGGCATTTATCGATCAGCTTCACCAAGCTTATGCCGATTTTGGGTTTCATGAGGTGATTCATAAATTATCCACACGTCCCGAGAAGCGCGTGGGCAGTGAGGTCCTGTGGGACAAAGCCGAGAAAGCGTTGGCCAATGCGCTTGACGCAAAAGGTATTAAATGGGAAGTTCAGCCAGGCGAAGGGGCTTTTTATGGCCCAAAAATCGAGTTTTCCATGCGGGATTGCATCGGTCGGATTTGGCAATGCGGGACCATGCAGGTCGATTTTTCGCTGGGGGATCGCTTGGGCGCCCATTACATTGCCGAAGATGGTAGCAAACGGCCGCCAGTGATGCTGCATCGGGCGATTTTTGGTTCGATTGAGCGTTTTTTGGGGATTTTGCTGGAAGAGTATGAAGGTAAATTACCCCTCTGGTTAGCTCCAATTCAGGTGGTGGTGATGAATATTACCGACCATCAGGCCGATTATGTGAAAGAAATTACAGAAAATCTGCAAAATCGGGGTCTTAGGGCTCATTCGGACTTGAGAAATGAGAAGATCGGCTTTAAAATCCGCGAACACACTATTGCACGAGTCCCCTACCAACTTGTGATCGGTGATCGGGAGTTGGCGGATCGGACCTTATCGGTTCGAGCCTTGGGGGTTGATAAAATAGAAACGGTGCCGTTAGATGGGTTTGCAGAATGCCTGCTGACCGAAGTAAGCCGTCGTGTGCTTACTCCGTTAAACGAAACCGCGGAAGAGGAGGGGTAACCCATTAGAGAAAAGCAAACGCGCGTCAATAGACAGATACGCGTACCTGAGGTTCGACTGATTGATAAAAGTGGTGATCAAGTCGGGGTAGTGAGAACAGACAAAGCGCAAATGCTGGCTGATGAAGCGGGCATGGATTTGGTTGAAATATCACCTAATGAAAGGCCGCCGGTTTGCCGAATCATGGATTTCGGTAAATACCAGTTCGAGCAAAGTAAAAAGCGGGCGGCACATAAGAAAAAGCAACGGTTGATTCATATTAAGGAAGTCAAATTCCGACCGGCGACAGACATTGGTGATTACCATGTTAAGTTAAAAAAAATCGCGACCTTTTTGGAGCGTGGGGATAAAGTAAAAGTCAGTTTGCGTTTTCGTGGTCGAGAAATGCAACATCGACAATTGGGTTTGGATTTATTGAACCGCATTAAAAAAGATTTAGAAAATGTGGCGATTGAACAAGAGCCTAAATTAGAAGGGCGCCAAATTACCATGGTGTTGATGAAAGGAAAAGCAGAAGGTCAGAAAAAATTAGACGAAAATGGCCATGAGGCGGTAGCAACGAGCAATAAGAAAGAATAAGGTGAACCATGCCAAAGCAGAAAACAAATCGAGGCGCAGCAAAGCGATTTAAGCAACGTGGATCGGGATCCATTAAATGCTCTGCCGCTTACCATAATCACATGTTGACGAAAAAAGCGAAAAAACGTAAACGTCGCCTACGTGCGATTAAGACTGTCCATCCATCGGATGTGAAAGCCGTAGCTGCTATGTTGCGAGTTAATATAAACTGAACAGGAGTTTCGCACGTTGTGCGAAACGCTTTTCCCGATGGGGATTCCCAAGGGGAGCAACGGGCTCCCCTTGGGTCGCTGAGCGTGAACTTGCTTCACGCCAGCGAAATCTTATCAGGAACGAGTTTCGCGAACAGCGAAACTCGTGTTGAACTGAAGAGCGGAGATTGAGATGCCTAGAGTAAAACGCGGCGTAACAGCCAGAGTGAGACACAAAAAAGTATTAGCAAAAGCAAAAGGCCATTACGGTGCGCGTAGCCGCGTTTATCGTGTGGCTAAGCAATCGGTTATTAAAGCGGGTCAATACGCCTATCAAGGCCGTAAACAACGAAAGCGACAATTTCGTGCGCTGTGGATTGTTCGCATCAATGCCGCCGCTCGTCCCCATGGTCTTTCTTACAGTCGAATGATTAATGGGTTGCACAAGGCTTCTATTGCCATTGATCGTAAGATATTGGCTGACTTGGCGGTGCATGATGTGCTTGCTTTTAGTCAGTTAGCCGAAAAAGCGAAATTAGCATTGGCGGAATAAGGCACGGATGAGTGATCTGAAAATTATTCTCGAATCGGCACGGCAATGCATTCAAGAAGTTTCGGATCTTATCGCACTCGACAAAATTCGCGTTCAATACCTAGGTAAAAAAGGCGAGCTCACGGAGTTGTTACAGTCGCTTGGAAAAGTCTCACCTGAAGAACGTCCTGTTTTAGGTAAAGCGATCAACGAAGCCAAGCGTGAGATTCACGAATTAATTTCCCAAAAAACCGCCTCTTTGCAAGCGGAATTGTTACAAGCGCAGCTGGCTTCTCAAAAAATTGACGTTACATTGCCGGGGCGATTTGATTTTCCGGGATCAACACATCCCATTACCCGAGTTCGTGAGCGCGTGGTTGAGCTGTTTGGCGCTTTGGGATTTGAAGTGGCGGAAGGCCCAGAAATTGAGGATGATTTTTATAATTTCGAAGCGTTGAATATTCCGGCCGATCATCCTGCGCGTGCCATGCAAGACACTTTTTACCTTTCCCAAAATCGTTTATTGCGAACGCATACATCACCCGTGCAAATTCGTGAAATGGAGCAAAAGGGAGTGCCCATCCGACTCATTGCCATCGGTCGTGTTTTTCGTCGTGATTGGGATCAGACACACACGCCGATGTTCCATCAAGTTGAAGGCTTGGTGGTGGAACGTCGTTGCACCATGGCGGATTTGAAAGGGTTGCTACAAGCATTTTTAAATCGCTTTTTTGAGACGGAAGTAAAAATGCGATTTCGCCCATCTTATTTCCCTTTCACGGAGCCATCGGCCGAAGTTGATGTGTTTCAACCCAGCACGGGAAAATGGTTGGAAGTGTTGGGCTGTGGTATGGTGCATCCGAATGTGTTGCGCAATGTAAAGGTGAATCCTGATGATTATTCGGGTTTTGCGTTTGGTATTGGGTTGGACCGTTTGGCCATGTTGCGTTACAGCGTGCCCGATTTACGGTTATTTTTCGAAAATGATTTGCGATTTTTGAGTCAATTTTAATATGAAACTGAGTGAAACATGGTTGCGCGAATGGGTAAACCTTCGCCTTGATACGGAAAAGCTGGCGAGCCAGCTTACTTTATCTGGATTTGAAGTTGAGTCTGTGACGCCGGCCGCACCAAAATTTTCAAGCGTCGTGGTTGGGAAGATTGAATCCGTTGATAAACACCCTGAAGCGGATCGTTTGAGCGTTTGCCGCGTTCAAATGGGTCGGAATGAATTTGTTACTGTGGTCTGCGGTGGCACAAATGTGCGTCCGGATTTGAAAGTCGCTGTCGTAAAAGTGGGTGGCGAAATCGCCGGAATGAAAATCAAAAAAGCCTCGCTGCGTGGTGTGGAATCGTTGGGAATGATTTGTTCCAGCCGAGAATTAGGTTTGTCGGATGACGACGAAAAAGGAAAAATTCTTGAGTTGTCCGGTGATGCGCCCATTGGCGTTGATGTTCGAAAATATTTATTATTGGAAGACGCTGTTATGGACATCAATATTACGCCCAATCGCGGTGATTGTTTAAGTATCCGTGGATTAGCGAGAGAAGTTGCGGCGTTGAATCATCTTCGAATGAAAGAATTAAAACTCAAGAGAACTTCTGTAAAAATAAAATCTCCATTTTCTGTAAAAATAACGGCAAAAAAAGCCTGTCCGCACTATGTTGGTCGCGTAATTCGCGACATTAATTCTTCAGCGGCTTTACCTGTTTGGTTACAAGAACGCTTGCGTCGCAGTGGTGTTCGTAGTGTGCACCCCGTTGTGGATGTGATGAATTATGTCATGTTGGAATTGGGGCAGCCCTTGCGCGCCTTTGATAGTGATAAATTAATGGGTGGTTTAGAGGTTCGATACGCAAAAGAGAATGAACGCATGACCTTGCTCGATGGGCAAACTGTGCCATTGGCCAATCATGATCTGGTTATTGCCGATAAAAAACAAGCACGGGCCATTGCCGGTGTGATGGGCGAGGCGGAGTCGGCAGTTAATGATGCGACTCGGCATGTCTTTATTGAAAGCGCTTATTTCACACCGGGTGGAATTGCGTTGACGGCGAGACGTCTCGGTTTGCAAACGGAATCGTCTTATCGTTTTGAGCGCGGTGTTGATTTTGACATTCAAAAGCGAGCGATCGAGCGTGCGACGGAATTGCTGCTCAGTATTTGCGGTGGAAAACCCGCTGCCATTATCGAGAAGCGCGAAGTGGCGCACTTCCCCAAATGTAAAAATGTGAAGCTTCGTTATTCGCAAATTGAGCGCTTATTAGGTTTAGACATTCCCAGTAAAGTGGTGAAACGACTTTTGCAGTCGGTGGGTATGGAAATGAAATCCATTGCAAAAGGATGGCGCGTGAAAATCCCGAGCTATCGTTTTGATATTGCTATCGAAGCTGATTTAATTGAAGAAGTCGTTCGCTTATATGGTTACGATCGAATTCCAGCGGCTACTTTGTCTGGTGAATACACGATTCCACCAAAACCGGAGGCGCAATTGCCGGCTGCCCGGATACGAAACTTGCTCGTTGATTGTGGCTATCATGAAGCGATCACCTACAGTTTTGTGGATTCGAAAGTACAACAATCAGTGGATCCAGAAAGTGTGATGATCACGTTGGAAAATCCCATCGCGAGTGACATGAATGTGATGCGGTCTTCTTTGTGGCCTGGGCTCCTGAAGGTGCTTAACTATAACCAGGCTCGACAGGCCGAGCGCGTGCGTTTGTTTGAAATGGGTCGCTGTTTTAAGGTTGTCAAAGGGGAATATCAGCAAGCCACGCATCTCGCTGGATTGGTCGCTGGAGATGCTAACCGTCTTCAATGGGGTGAGGCACAGCGTAAAGTCGATTTTTATGATTTGAAGGGGGATGTGTTGGCTCTGCTGGGCATCACTCATCAGCAAGGACTTTATCGATTTGTGGCCGAGAAGCATCCTGCGCTGCATCCAGCGCAATCAGCCGCGATTTACAAAGGGGATCGACGTGTCGGCTATTTGGGTGCGCTCCATCCCAATCTACGACGGGAGTTGGATGTGGAAGGGGCTATCTACCTATTTGATTTGGAAATAGACCCCATTGAGTCCATTCGGCTGCCGCAATACGAACCCATTTCCCGCTTCCCCAGTGTGCGTCGCGACCTTGCCTTGGTGGTGGCTCAGGACTTAGAGGTTGCTGCCTTGGAAAAAGAAATCCGAGAAAGTTCGGGGCAATTATTGAACATGGTCAATATTTTTGATATATATGCAGGGGAACATATTGAAAGTGGGAAAAAAAGTGTCGCTTTGGGCTTGACCTTTCAGCATCCTTCGCGCACTCTAGTAGAGGAAGAAATCAACCAAGTCATTGAACGAGTGGTTAATATACTTGAGAGCAAGTTCAATGCGAAATTGA
>CAYGED010000018.1:0-12993 GCA_964348555.1 uncultured Coxiellaceae bacterium | reverse complement strand
GAATGGGCATCGTTTTATAAATCGAGGGGCAGGGTTTACGTGGGCCTGGGTCAGGCATGTCTTTAAATCGCCCATCTTCAAAAAGCAAACCGACACGAACACAATCAACCCGATGAATCCAGCGGTTGACGAATGCATCGCGTTCATGACGATTTTCATCTTGCTCAGTAAATGAAACGCCAACGCGTGGATGTGTTTTTTCGCCGCGTGCTTTTAACATAATATGAACAGCTTCTTCGATCCTTTCTAGCTTTCGTATGCCCCGAATTAATTTGAGGGTATTGGGTGTGGTTGCATCGATGCTAAAAAAGATCGAATCCAACTCGATGTCAACAAAGAATTGCGCCAAGTCTTCATCCAACGTGAGGCCGTTGGTGTTCATGGCCACCGAGATGCCGCGTTTTTTCATGTCGGTAATTTGTTCCCGCAAATTGGGCGCTAATAAAGGTTCTCCATACATGTTGGGCTGAATCATCGGCTTAACGCCCATGATCTCGTCTAAAATCTTTCTCGATTCCTCGAGCGGCATCACCCCTTTTACTTTTTCTTGAGCGACATTATCCGGAGATCCCCAAACAGGACACATGGGGCAGCGTAAGTTGCATTGAGTGGCTAAATCGAGCAAGTAGCGTGAAGGAATACGGTCTACCGGTAGTGGCTTGTGTTTTTTTCCGTTCATGAGTGAGTCCTATGCACCGAACACGCGTAAAGCATAACACGATAATTTTGAAACCACTATGCACGCATGACGTAATCGGTTGAGCAAGCTTTGAGTTGATCGTAGTAGTGATCCACCCAATCGACCATTTCTTTCAGGCCTTCTTCCCAGCTAATTTGAGGTTCCCAGCTGGTGTCTTTTTTAATGGCCGATGAATCCAACCAGTAGCACCCGTCTTGCCCTAAGCGATCTCCGGTGACTTCACACAATTGTTCAAAAGGCATATTAAGCGCGTCCGCACACAGTTCCACCACGTGGCGAATGGAGGTGGGGTCTTTGGGTCCGGCGTTGTAAATAGTCCCGAATGGTGCTTTTTCTGACACTAAATAAATCGCGCGAGCCAGGTCTCTTGCGTGAATGTAAGATTTTTCAGCGCGACCGCCCCCATGCAAAGGTAATTTTTTCTTCATGCGGCCCAGTAGTAACGCTTTTGGAATAACACGGTGTAAAAGTTGCCCAGGGCAATACGCATTCGAAGGGCGAATCACGTTCATTGGAAATTTTAGAAATCGATTAATGGATACCAGGTGCATGTCGAAAGCCACTTTTGAAGCAGCGTATGGGCTTGAAGGTTTAATCGGTTCATTTTCATTACAGGGATAGGTGGCAGAGCCATACATTTCGGATGTGCCAATTTGAATAAAGCGCTCTAACCAATCACGCTTCATCAATTCTTCGGTGAGTCGTGCTAAGGCCATGGAGTTCGTTTCAAAGAAACGCCAGCTGTTTTTCCAGGAAACCGCGCCTTCACCCTGAGCCGCGTAATTAATAATGACCTCGGGTTTTTCGCGGTCTAATAATTCCATGAGTAGATCCAATTCATGCGTGATGTGGCGAGCGTGATATTCAAATCCTTCGTGTTTATCGATGTTTAACGAAAAGGGTTCGGATCGAAGTAAATTTCGCCCAATACCCAGTACTTTTTTGGGTTTAGCATGATCGAGTAAATACATCGCGGTGTGTATGCCAAAAGATCCGCCGCCGCCGAGTATCGCATAGGTTTTGTTGCTCATGGTTTTCTCCTTTAATGAATCGTCCAATAATAATCGCCCGTATAGCCAGCTTCATTAAACACGTCAAGCCAGCCGTCGGGATAATCATGAAATTCTGCCGTTAACACCCAACTTTCAAAGATCGCTTTTTCTTCCGGTGTATGATAGCTGTCGACTTGCACGAATGCACGTCCATTAGAAAGCCGCTGAATTTCTTTCATCGCAATAATCGCGCGTTCGCGTGGTAAATTATGAATGGTGTTGATCGAAATCACGCACGCAAAACTGTTGTCTGGAAAGGGCAAGGAATCGGCGCTGGCCAGGTGCAAACGGCCGACCAGTTCAGGCTCGCCGTGTTGTATCGCATATGACGAGACATCGCAGCCAAAAGCTTCTAAGCCAGGGCAGACTTTCATTAAGTCTTTTACCAAAAATCCTTTGGCGCAGCCGATGTCCAGCACACGGTCGCCAGGGTTTAACTTAAAGTGATCGATAATATCTTTGGCAACAGGAATCCATCGGCCATCGTAACGGTAGCCGCCATAACCATAGTCACGTGGTCCGTCGAAATACATTTCGCCATATTGTTTGGAAATGCGGATGATTTCCGCGTCTTTCGCTTGTTTTCGTGCTTCAAAATTACGTTTGGTTTTCGGTAAAGCACGCAGCAACTCAATTTGATTCATTCGTTTATACTCTCGAGATGTGTTGAAATTAAATCCGGTGCGAGTCCGTGCTGTCTTAATAAACCATCGTGTGAGCCATAATAATGGAAGAAATGATCTTTCAAGGTAAAGCAATGCAAGGGTGTTTTCATTTTGTTATCCCACGCAAATTCTTTCACGCGCGAACTTAATCCGCCGTGTGGTGCGTGCTCTTCGATGACGATGACGCGATGGTGTGTTTCAAAAGCAGTTTTTAAACCCTCAAGATCGAGTGGTTTGATCGTGTGACAAGAGACGATAGAAACCGATTGGTGTTGTAAATACTGATCTTTCAAGTTGAAAGCCATTTTTATGCCCGTGGGTCCGTAAGTCAAGATGCAGGTATCATTGCCTTTGCAAACAGTACGCATTTTCCCAAAGATGAATGGATCCACCGCATGCTCAGTGTAATTTGGCTCTCCCGCTTTTCCAATGCGCAAATAAACGGGGCCTGCCGATTCACGCGCGCACCATTGCGTTGCGTATTTCGTTTCTTCGGGGTCGCACGGAGCGATGACGGTCATGTTGGGGACTGCAGCAGCGATGGCAATATCTTCAAACGCATTGTGCGTGGATCCCAATGTTGAATAAACAATACCAGCACCCATGCCGACAATCGTCACCGGGAGATTTTGATAAGCGAGATCATCGCGGATAAATTCAAAAGGTCGGTAGAGAGAAAAAGTGGCGATGGTGTAAGTAAAAGGCCGAAATCCACGCAGCGCGAGTCCAGCGGACATGCCTACCATGATTTGTTCAGAGACGCCGACGTTGATGAAGCGTTCTGGCGATTTTTCTCGAAATTTTGCCATTGAACCGGCAGGTGAAATATCGGCAACGACCATGACGAGTCGATGATCGCACATGGCTTCATCGTAAAAGACATTCGCAAATTGATCTCTCATGAGCTTACCTCGTCTAATTCTTTCATCGCTTGTTGGTACTCGGCCGGATTGGGTGAACGATAGTGCCACATAGAAACATCTTCCATGTAGGAGACGCCTTTGCCTTTTTGGGTATGAGCAATGACGAACGTGGGTTGATGGTCGCTGGTGATTTTTCCCGCTTGATATAAAGCGCTCGCATCGTGCCCGTTGACTTCACTGACGTTCCAACCAAAGGCGCGTAATTTATCGTTCAATGGATAAATGGCGGGATAATCGACGCTCAATTTCCCCGTGCTGATTTGATTGTTTAAATCAACAAAGACAATTAAATTGGACAATTTTAAATTGGCAGCGACCAGTATCGCTTCCCAGGTGGAACCTTCTTGTAATTCACCGTCAGAAATAACGACATAGGTTTTGTGAGTCTTTTTTTCTAGCCGATCACCGTAGCACATTCCAACGGCCATACCCAGGCCGTGGCCTAAAGATCCTGTCGATGCGGCGATGCCTGGAATACCGTAATCGGGATGCCCGCCTAAACGACCTTCGGGCGTGCAGTATTTTTCGAGATCTTCGTCCGTTAGCACACCCAGATCGTGTAGAATCACGTATTGCGCCATGCATCCGTGGCCTTTTGAAAGCACGAAAGTATCGGTGAGATGATCGTCCATTAAGTCGTGGTAAATAACGTCGATGATTTCTAAGCAAGAAAACGCCGGTGCAATGTGCAACGCCGTCACGCGCTGTGAGATCTCTAAAATTTTTTTTCGGTAATTTTTGCAGCGCTGTTTCGATTTCTGGGGATTAAAGATTTCAGGCATGGGCGAAAGCTCCTCGCATGAGTGCCATTCCTTCGTTAAAGGTTCGGTATTTAAAATCGGGGAATAAATGTTGGCAACGCGTAATGTCGAACGCACGATAACCGTTGTGTGGCATTGGGCCTTTGCGTGGTAAATAATTAATTTTAACGGGTGTATCAACGAATGGGTTAATCGCTGCGGCGATTTCAGCGAACGACAGGGTTTGTCCAGTAACGACGTTCAGTGTTCCGTGCAGTCGTTGTTGCAAACAGCGTTGGGTGATTTCAGCCACGTCTTCCACGCAGACATGATCGCGTTGTTCTTCACCTTCGCCGAATAATTGAATGGATTCACCGCGACTGGCCAAGCGATAGAATTGATTGGGCCCGTAGCCGTTGTGTGGATCGGCTTTACCGTAAACCAACGTGGGGCGTAAAAATAAAAGCTTGTTTGCATCAATGATGGAAGCAAGCATCCATTCGCGTGCTAAATGCATAACACCGTGCAGTGAGCTTGGTGCGGTTGGTGAAGATTCGGTGAGTGGGCGCATCGAATCGGCATAGACGGCGTCTGAGCTAATATAAATAACGTGTGAAACAGGCTGTTGCTGCAGCGCATGGCCAATACGTTCCATCATTAGAATATTGTCGAGGAGCATCGCGTTATTTTTACAGGGCGCTTTAGCAGCGGTGATAACGACAGCATCTTCGGGTTGTAAAAGTTTGGCGATGGTGGAGGGTGCTGATTCATCCGTGAAATCGATTTGTTCGCGACTCATGGGCACAATGGGAATACGTGCTTTTTTCAAGCATCGCGCAATGGTTCCCCCGATAAAACCGTTTGCGCCGAGAATAACAGTGCGGGACATATTAGACATGATGAGCCTTTTTCACTTCTTTTTCTCGATTCAGGTTAACACCTAAGGTATAAATCAAAAAGTTAGCTTGAATAAATTCACTGTGTTTCAGTACGCGAAAGGGATCGATGATAATTTTTTCACGCATGCGATTCGAAAGATCGCTCACCGTTAGCGTTGAATACTCAGACCAGGGCGTCATGATAACAAGGACATCTGCCGAGTTCAACGCATCGAAAGCGGAAGCGTGTGCGTCAGGATGCTTGACGACAGGATCGTGCAATTGTAAGCGCGCATGGGTTTCTTTTAATCGTTCGATTAAGCTCATCGAGGGGGAATTTTTTGTACTGTGTGTATTGGCTTTGTAAGCTAAGCCTAAAATGGCGATCGTGGGGGCTTTCATTTTTGAAAGCACGTGTGTTTTCAAACAACGCCAAACCCAATTTTTATAATAATCGCTGTCGTGCAACCACGTATCAATGAGGTTAGCCTGTACGTGATGAATTTGTGCGAGTCGATGAATGGTCATCATGTCGCGTTCGAGATTACCGCCGGAAATTCCAAGGCCGGGATCAAGATAGGCATAAGGCCCAATGCGCTGATCCAAGCGTAACGTGGGCGTGATTTCTTGCCACTCCGCCCCCACGGTCGAGGCGACATCGGCAAGCAAATTGCTGGTCATGACAGACGAGACGAGATAGAAATTGATCGCGATTTTCGCGAGTTCAGCACTTTCATAACGCAGGGTTAGAATGGGGCAGTTAAAGCGCGATAGAAAGTCACGATAAACCGACGGTAATGGTTGTGATGGGTCAGCGCATCCAACGATCAATCGCTCGGGTTTGCTGGCACGTTCGACGGCGCGGCCAAAAATAAGTGTCTCCACTTGATAAAACAATTGTGCTTGAGGAAATGAAATTTTTCGCGTAAATCCGGGAGGGATTTGCGATAAAACAACAACCATTTGTTCTGAATTTAACTGAGTGCTGAGTTGATACAAAGCATCAGCAATGGGCTGTAAATGACTGGTGTTTTTGTCGTCCGTGGGGACGTCAATCGCGACGTAAATAAGATCCGCTTTTTTGAGTGATTCGAGGTGTGACGTGAATTCAATTCTGTCGGTGTAATGGGCCATTAATTCGCGAAAGTTGGGTTCTTCGATAGGGTAGTTTTGTTTTTTGAGTGCGTCAATTAAAGTTTGGTTGGCATCGTAAGCGATGACCTGACAATCCTTGCTGGCCGCTGCAACGGCAGATACCAGACCTAAATGGGTCATGCCATAGAAACCTATTGTGATTGTGCGCACTCAACTTCTCCTAAGGCTTCATTGGTTAGACGATGCAATTGATCATAGATCCAAATATCTTTTTCGAGATGGGTTGGTTGTTTTGTTTCGATTAACGATATAAAGTGGCGATATTCCAACTCCCAAGTAGGGTCAGTCTGAATCAAGGTTGTTGATTTTTCAATGGGTCTTCCGCTCGGAAAAACACGTTGTCGATAGATGAGTTGGCTCGGTCCCCATTTGCATAAAGAATTAATGTGCAGCGATCCCTTTTCACCGATGATGTCGCAAGCAAATGTATTTCGCCAAGCCAACAGTGACATTTCCAGTTGAATGTTTATTTTACGGGGTATTTTATTTTCGTTAAAGACGACAACGTGATCAGGCGATTGGTTTTCGTGGCGCTCGGCACTCGCGCAGACGTAATTCGTATCACGCTGCTTGAACCAGTAGTCAACCAGATCGAGTAAATGGCAGCAAAGATCGGTTAACACACCGCCGCCATGGTCGCGCCAAGTGCCGTTGACTAATTTTGCTGTTCCGTTTCCGTAAAATAAGCGACATCGATAGAGTCTACCCAGTTGGTTTTCACGAAGGTGTTTCGACACTTCCTGAATGTGGGGTTCAAAGCGATGGTTATAGGCTGTGTATAATACAAGGTTTTTTTGTTGCGCGAGTGCGTCGAGTTCAAATAATTGTTCTCGTCGAGGCGTCCACAGCGGTTTTTCGACGAGGACATGTTTACCTTGCGTTAATAAATATCGAATGATTTCATGTTTAGGCTCATCGGGCACACAGACCAGCGCAGCGTCGTAGTCGGTCAACGGCACTTGTTGGACGTGTGCGTAATGCGCTTTGGGGTTGTCAGGATCAACACCAGCAACGAAATCTGAATTTGCAAAAAACTGACGCTTATTTCCTTGCACGCCTAAGCCGACAATGAGTGTTTTCATATTAAAGGGCTGCTACCTCTTCTCGTTGAGTCACCGTAAAGTGTGGTGAAAGTAGACATTTTTTTAGTGTTTGTAATTTTTCATGCACCTTGTCTAAGGTGACCGGTTGGTTGCCTTCCGTTTCGCATTCACAGGCAGCGGCCACCACACCTAAAATGCTGGCGATGACAGGCCCCGCGCCTTTAACGAGTGCCAAGGCAGAGTAGGCTAAGAGTGCATCGCCCGCGCCAACTGAGTCGACGAGCCGATCCACGAAACTCGATACCACAAAGAAAGAGTCGAGGGCTTCGTGATCGCTGCTGCAATAGGTTAACGTTCCTTTTTCACCGAGTTTTAAAATAAGCGTTTTACAGTTAGCCATGTCATATAATTTTGATGCGAGTGGGCGTATTCCGGAATCTTGATCGGCTAGCGCAAATCTCGCTTCGCGCTCGTTGGGTGTAATGAGATCAAAATTTTTAAATTCGGTGATATTTCCCCAGCGGCTAGCGACTTGGCTGTCGGCCACTTTAAACACGTTGTTGGGTATCGCGCTGAGGAGTCGGTCGACCGTGCGTCGATTGAAAATGCCATGACGAAAATCGCTGCAAATCACAATGTCACACAGCGTATTGGCGATTTTTTCCTCAAATTCAGCGAGGCAATCATCGTTGATACTCGAGTTATCGAGGGTGTCTACTTTCAATAGACGATAACCGCCAGCAATAATCGAATTTTTATAAGTCGTCGGACGGTTTTCGTCGATAATCGCATTCACTTTTACGCCGCTTTCAGTCAGTGTTTTTAAGGTGAATGCTTTGCGCTCGTCATGGCCCAGTAAAGTGGTAAAGGTCACTTCGGCACCCGCTGCGCGTAAGTGTAACGCAACGATGGCGGCGCCGCCCACGTAATCTTTTTGTGATTCGTGGCGCACACTAATAGTGGGTGTTTTAGTTTGCCCGCCAATCATGGAGGTGTAATTAAGCCCATCAATGATGGTGTCGCCGACCACATGGACGTGTAAACCTTTTAATTGGTTTAAAGTTTTCTCTATCTGGTTAAAGGTAATGTGGTGTGATTCCAATAGGGTGGCTAATTTCTCGTAACGAACATCGGGTTCATTCAGGTTGATGAGCGCAGAGGAGGAGTAAACAATGTCGCCCGGTGTAAACAAAGTTTTTCCGCCATAAATCGCTAGGGCTTTTTCTTCTTCCGCTGTTTTAGGGTGAAGTCCACCCGAAATATACTCGAATCCTTTCGCAAAAAGGTCGGGTTGTAAAGTTGCGATCGTGATTAATGGCGTCGAGTTTTTGTCGATGAGCACGTAATCCACTACTTCAAATGCAGCGAGGTTAGCGGCTCTTAGGTCTTGAGGAATGTGGGGCCGATAGTGTCCTTTTGTAATATGACGATCAGAAGTCAAGCTAGCGACTAAAATGTCGGCTTTGCTCTTTGCGTATAATAAATGACGTAAATGCCCAGGATGAACAACGTCGAACACACCGTGACACATGACGACTGTTTTTTTTCGAGGAAATTTCCCCAGTATTTCGCAAAGCTCTTCCAAGGTTTTTATTTTATGTCGATATTTTTTCAGCAGCATTCATTTTATCCTTGTTATTTTTTCCTAGGTATTTAAACCACGTTGCGGTCGCGCTGGCGATGGATTCACGATCCCACAGTGGAGCATCACGCCAAACATCAATTTCCTGCATCATTCGGTTTACGCCTTCTTCAAAACTAACGGAGGGCTTCCAGCCAAGGTCGCGTTGAATTTTCGTGATGTCCGCCCAGGTGCAATCGGGTTCGCTGGGCCTTTTGGGAATGTACTCAACTTCGCCGCCGATGAGTTCAACCAATCGATTCACCGGTTGAGGATTGCCAGCGCCTAAATTCCAATGGTCACCGGTTTTTTTAGTTTCTGCGGCCAGTAAAAAAGCGCGAGCCACATCGGTGGCGTAGAGAAAATCACGGCGTTGCGTTCCATCGCCGACAACCGTAAACGGTTTCCCGGCTAATTTTTGCTTGAAAAACACACCGAATACAGCCCCATAAGCCCCGGTAGTTCGTACGCGTGTTCCATAGGCGTTAAAAATCCGAATGGAGTTGATGGGTAATCCATAAACGCGAAACCAATGAAAGGCAGCTTGCTCACCTAAATATTTCGATAATGCATACGGGTATTGTGGAGAAATGGGATGATCTTCTCGTGTTGGGACATCCGCTAATCCATAGCAGGAAGAAGAAGCGGCATAAATCAGTTTTTTAATGTTTGCCGCGCGTGCGCATTCTAAAACGCGAACGGTTCCCATGACGTTGGTTTGCAAATAGTCGACGGGTTGCTCGATGGAAGGGACAATGTCACCAATACCCGCAAAATGAAACACGTAACGAACGTTCGCAAAGAGAGGATGAGGCGCCTCGAGCCGATTGATATCAATTTTTTCGACAATCAAATTGGGGTTGTTCGAGTGATGCTGTAAGTTGCGAAGATGTCCGCCAATCAAATTATCGATGACGCGGACTTGAAATCCTTGCGTCAACAACAAATCCACCATGTGACTGCCAATAAAACCGGCGCCACCGGTCACGACTGCGATGGGTGTTTCCATTAAACCACTTCCAACGCTTTGAGGCACCTTACGTTATAATAACGGTCATTCGTTAAACTATCGGGTAATTTGCCTGCTTTAAATGCTTTGCAGAGGTCACGCGCTGCGTCTTCAAGGCTGTACGCCGCTTCAAAACCCAAGCAACGTTTTATTTTATCTGAATTGATGTGATAAGAGCGGATATCGTTCGTGGGTGAAGTGACGATATCGATGGGCGCTTTTTCTGGAAACTCTTCTTCCACCACGTGCTTCACGATATGGGCAATGTCCATCAGGGATTTATTTTGATAACCGACGTTAAAGGTTTGCCCCGCAATTTTTTCATCGGGAACATTCACGAGTAATTGATATAAGTCACACATGTCTTGGATGTGTAAATTGGGACGCAATTGACTGCCGCCAAACACGGTAATCTTGTTATGGTTGATGGCGTGATTCGTTAAGATATTCACGGATAAATCCAATCGCTGACGAGGTGCGTAACCACAAAGTGTTGCGGGACGAATGGTCACACAAACAAATTCGGAACTTTGATGCTTAAATAAAAGCGGTTCGCACATACCTTTATATTTGTTGTATAAAGTTAGCGGAACCAAGGGGTGTTCTTCGGTCACGTCCTTCGCATCCGAAACGCCATAGACAGAGCTCGAAGAAGCGTAAATAAACCGTCGAACGCCGGCCGCTTTTGCCGCTTTGACCATGGGTTCGAACGCTTCCAGATTGATTGAAGTGCTGAGACGCTCGTCGAGTTCGAAGCTGGCATCGTTTGAGACGCAGGCCAGTGAAATGACGGCATCAACACCCGCCAAGGATTTTGCCAGATAACGGGTATCGCGAATATCGCCTTCAATCACTTTCAGCTTAGGGTGATGCTTGGGAAGAAAATCATCCCCAAAAAAAAGTGTGTCGTAAACGGTGACACGGTAACCTTGATTTAATAACTGGGGAACCAGGAGGCTTCCGACATAACCCGCACCTCCGGTGATAAAGACGTGTTCAAATTGATTATCCATAACCATCCTTTTGTCAGTCAAAAAATGAACATAAAATTGTCACGGCAGTATAGCGAGAAATAAACTAAATGACAACATGGATTGGCTAGCAGTGGCTTGTGCAGTATACTGCTTGCTTCCTTAAAATTAAGTGTCAGGGAAGTTCACCATGTCAAATAAACGGCTAGAGGAATTAAATATTAAGCTATTTGCCGATGGTGCAAATATTCAAGAAATGATCAAATTTGCGACACGACCTTACATTAAAGGTTTTACGACAAATCCAACCTTAATGCGACAAGCGGGTATCGTTGATTATGAAGGATTTGCGCGAGAAGTGTTGGCGGCCATTCCGCTACACCCCATTTCGTTTGAAGTGTTCGCGGACGAATTAGGTGAAATGGAAAAACAAGCACGTCATATTGCGACGTGGGGCGATAACGTCAATATCAAAATCCCCGTGACGAATACGCGAGGGGAATTTACGGGCCCGATTATCGAGCGCCTGTCGGACGATGGAATTATTTTAAATGTTACCGCCATCACCACGCTTGAGCAGGTTCAAAAAGTTGGCGATAGTTTTGCGGACGGTGCTTCTGGTATCGTGTCGGTTTTTGCTGGACGCATTGCCGATTCTGGTGTCGATCCTGAGCCGCACATGAAAAAAGCACTGGAAATAGTAGCGTCGAAGCCAGGGCTTGAGTTACTTTGGGCGAGTCCGCGTGAGTTATTCAACATCATCCAGGCTGATCGTATTGGTTGTCCTATCATCACGGTTTCGCATGCGCTTCTCGATAAATTACCGTTGCTTGGAAAAGATTTGACGCAATTTTCTTTGGAAACCGTACAGATGTTTGCAAAAGACGCGCAAGCGTCAAAATACACTATTTTTTACGGGCCACATCGTCATGACAAAGAGCGTG
This sequence comes from uncultured Coxiellaceae bacterium, assembly GCA_964348555.1. Taxonomy (GTDB): domain Bacteria; phylum Pseudomonadota; class Gammaproteobacteria; order Coxiellales; family Coxiellaceae; genus CAMTUH01. Next base: position 1,292 of record CAYGED010000018.1, on the reverse strand, counting down.
AAATCCATGAGTCACGTTAAATTGTATTTTGATCAGGTGACTCAGGTGGTGGGTCTCATTAACCAGGAAAAAATAGAGTCGTTGGCTAAACATCTCGCGGATGTTCGACAACGCAATGGGCGTTTGTTTATTTTGGGTGTGGGGGGTAGTGCTGCCAACGCGAGTCATGCGGTTAATGATTTCCGTAAACTGTGTGGCATCGAAACCTACGCTCCAACGGATAATGTTTCTGAATTAACCGCGCGTACGAATGATGAGGGTTGGGAAACGGTATTTTCCGATTGGTTGAAAACCAGTCGGCTTAACGAACGCGATGCGATATTGGTATTGTCCGTGGGCGGTGGAAATAAAGAAAAAAATGTCAGTGTCAATTTGATTCATGCGCTCGATTTTGCACGAGAATGTCAGGCAAAAATTTATGGCATTGTGAGTCGCGATGGTGGTTATACTGCGCAGGTAGCCGATGAAATCATCATCATTCCTACGGTGGATGAAAAACACGTGACGCCACACGCTGAAGCGTTTCAAGCCGTGGTTTGGCATTGTCTCGTGTCGCATCCACAATTGCAAACACGAGCCACAAAATGGTGATGGCTGCAAAGCCGTGTGTGTTTCTGGATCGTGATGGCGTTATCGTTGTTCCTGAGTTTCGTGATGGCCGTTCTTTTGCGCCAAAAACTTTAGAATCCTTTCATTATTTTCCTGCTGTGCACGAAATGCTTTCACGTTTGAAGGAGCGCGGTTATTGGTTGGTGGTCGTGACGAATCAACCTGACGTTGGCAATGGTCTCCTATCACAGAGCGTGGTTGAGTGTATGCACGAGAAAATGCGTATCGACTTACCCATTGACCACGTTGAAGTTTGTTATCATCGCCAGCAAGACAACTGCGATTGTCGAAAGCCAAGGCCAGGTATGTTACATCGTGCGTGCCAAGTGCTGGACATCGATATGGGGCGTAGTGTTGTGATTGGTGATCGATCCAGTGATATTGAGCTTGGAAAGCAATTTAATTTAACGACGATTTTTATCGATCATCGATATCATGAGACATTGAAGGTGAGCCCAGATTGTATCTGTCAGAACTTATCGCAAGGTGTTGAGTTTGTTTTAGCAAGTAGGCTGAGCTGAACGATTAATACGTAGGCTGAGCTGAGCCTTCGCGAAGCCCAACAAACGTGCTAAATAATATTTACTTCGGGGATGAGCTTAATACCAAATTTATCGTAAACGGATTGTTGAATGGATTCGGCTAAGTGTTTAATTTCATCGCCAGAGCCGTTGTTGTAATTC
>CAYGED010000017.1:11089-13005 GCA_964348555.1 uncultured Coxiellaceae bacterium | reverse complement strand
GAACAATATTGCCAGGCCATCACGGATACTTTCGGTGGTGGGTATGCCGATGCGGTAGCGACGGGAACGGCGGCGTTGTATGTGGCGTTGGCGGCATTGGATTTACCAACAGGCAGTGATGTGCTCGTTTCGCCTATCACGGATCCCGGAACCTTAAGCGCGATTATTTTACGTGGATTAAGACCGAAATTAATCGACACACAAGCCTATCATTACAATGCTGGTTTTTCAGAAGTGGCTTCGCGTTTAGATGAAGCCGTCAGTTGTGCGCTCATTGTTCACGCGGCAGGGCAAGGGGTTGCCGACATCGAACGCATGGTGGATTGTTGCCATCAAAACGGTGTGAAAGTATTAGAGGATTGCAGTCAAGCACACGGCGCCAAAGTCAATGATCAGTTCGTTGGAACTTTTGGTGATATCGCGGCTGTTTCGACCATGTATCGTAAAGCCAGCACGATGGGTCCGACGGGCGGATTTATTTACACGCGCAATGAGTCATATTATCGTCAAGCATTAGCCCACGCCGATCGAGGAAAACCGCGTTGGATAGAAGGGTTTGATGATCGTGATCCCAGTCAATTTTTATTTCCAGCGCTTAATTTGCATGCAAGCGAGGTGGCTTGTGCGATTGGGCTGTCGTCTTGGAAACGGTTGCCAGAAACCATCGTGTGTCGACAAAAATTTGTTGCGGGGTTAACGCATCAATTGTCTGAGCAGTCTCGTGTTTGTCGAGCGTTGCCGTCCACCGCATTTGATTCGCCTTTTTATCAACCGATTTTTGTCGACGTAACTAAAATTCGAGTCACCAAAATTGATTTTGCAAAGGCCGTCTTGGCAGAAGGAATCGGATTGAATCCGCATTATCGTTATTTAGTGGAAGACTGGCCTTGGGTTCAGCCTTATTTAGCCGATGATTTTCGATGCCAACGTGCGCGAGAGGCGCGCGATGCATCTTTCTGCGTGTATTTAAATGAACATTATGGAGAGCAGGAATGGAAGGATATTGTTTCTGCTATTGTAAAAGTCGAAAACTATTTTTCAAGCTAGGATGATCATGGAAAAAATAAAAAATCAGCCTTTAGTTTGGCTGGACCGTTTGAATCAAGCGAAAGCCGTTGCCGAGCTGCGTCAATCGCTTCGGGATAATTATTCTTCAATTGATTTCGATCATTTGAAACAATTGATTGTTGTGGGTGCGGCTGTCGAGGGACAGCGATTGTTGCGTTTGTGTCAGGAATTATCGATTGAAGTACTCGCGGTTTGTGATGATAATCCAGCTAAACAGGGGCTGTGGTTTGAAGGTCATCAGGTTCAACCGTTAAGCATCTTAGGAAATTTCGATAAAAATATTCCAGTGATTGTGGCGACACATCGTGTGTTGGGTCCCATGAGAAGCCTTCGTAAAAATGGACAGTCGGCTGTTGCCGCTTTTGCGGTGTTGGAAGTGCTTAGGCCGGATCTTTTTTCGCCCCATCTTTTTTATGTGGAATGGTTTGAGTCACTGATGAGCAATCGAAAAACCATTAATGCCCTGAAAGACATGCTGGCCGATGAAAAATCACGTCACGTGTTAGATGCAATCATTGGTTTTCGATTAACGTTGAATCCAGAAGTGTTAGCCCCGATAGTCGATTGGGATTTGTATGGTTCAGAAGACATTTTAAATTTAAGTGATGATGAGATTTATATCGATGGGGGTACTTATGATGGAGATACGATTAAAAGTTTTATCGAGCGTGTTAAGGGCCAATTCAAAAAGGTGATTGGTTTTGAGCCTGACACGCAAACCTACCAAAGGCTGCAAAAAAATTTCAGTCATGAGCCGCGTGTTGAGGTGATTAATAAAGGTTTATATTCCCATGAAGACGTTTTGTATTTTGATAATGTGGGAACGCGTGCATCGATGTTAACGAACG
>CAYGED010000017.1:7677-11079 GCA_964348555.1 uncultured Coxiellaceae bacterium | reverse complement strand
ACAAAGTGGTGTTGCGATTCCTGTTGCGAGCATTGATGAAACGCTTCAAGGCGAACCCGTTACATTGATTAAAATGAACATCGAAGGTGCGGAAATTCCTGCCTTAAACGGTGCGGCAAAATCGATTGCCGATTATAAACCAAAGCTGGGGATATCCGTTTATCATCGCACCACCGATTTGTGGGAGATTCCATTGTTGGTAAAGAAGCTGCGGCCGGATTATCGGCTTTATTTGCGCCAGCATGATGGGGGTGTGATAGAGTCGGTTTTGTATGCGGTGTGAGAAATTGAAATTACATCCTTTACAAAGAGGCAGACGAGCGTTAGCGAGGCGGTGGATCCCCGTGACTCGGTCGTGATAATAAAAAATTCTTCTTGATTTTTATAGACGGCCTTCGCACGAGGAAGACGTTTTTTCATTAGGCTTCGTGAATGCTCAACTTCGCCGTCTTCCTCGCGTGAGGTTGTCTAAATTAATTCAAGAAAAATACATCAATATCACGGCCGAGTCACGCGGATCCAAATTCACTGAGCAGAAAAAATTGATTGCCTAATTGAGTTTGCTGGGCTTCGCGTGCGCTCAGCCCAGCCTACGTGCTGCACACAACCATTTTGGAACCGAGTTGCTGAACCTATACAAGGATGACGTTCGACTTAACAAAGTAGTACTAGCCCGGTATGAAATATCCGGGTTAGACGCGTATCCAGAACCGAATGGCTAACTTGATTCGTTTATGTGGCTAACGCATAGAGTGACGTTACCGGAGATTTCAATGTCGTCTTGAGACACTGAAATCTGTATCTTGCTCGGTTTTTCGAGATTATAACCTTGTTCAACGATAAAGTTTCCAGTGGATTGGTTAGCCATCAAGAGTTGCGCTTGACAAAGGCTAGCGGCTGCAACGCCCGTAGCAATATCTTCTTGGTCGCTAAACAAAGGGTTAAAATTTCTGGCCACGAAATCAGCTTGTGGATCGATAGTATCCGTGGAGTAAATGTATAATCCGTTAATCTTGTTTTTTCGGCACCATTCGATGATCAGATCATTATTGGGTTTTATTTCGAATAAACGCTTTCGGTTTTGAATCGGGACAAGCAATTTGGGGCTTCCAATCGAGGCGACGACGCAAGCTTGTGAAGAGTCGATTTGCGCAACATCTAAATTAAGCAGTTGAGCGACTTCTGATAACTTGATGGGTGTTTTAATTAATTGACCTTTTGCAACAAACATGGAGGCCGTTGTTGCAGTACAAGCGGTGCGAATGTTGATGCCGTTGTAGGAATCAAGAGAGGAAAAGCGAGTGCCTTTTTGGTGAGTCAAGTAAAACACCGCGCCTAATGTGCCGTGACAGCAGAGCGGAAGTTCGCCTTTGGTGGCAAAAAATCGAAGAATATAACGATCTTTTTTTTGAAGAATAAAAATAGTTTCGGGTAAATTCAGGCGTGTTGCCATTGGCTGCATGGTTTCTGGAGTGAGGTTGTTGGCATTATCGATGATAGCGCAAGGATTACCCCCAGCGGAATTGTCTGAGCAAAATACATTGGCGGTGATGAGTTCCATTCGATTTTCTTCCTCTGCCTCTATTGAGTGAGCACTAGCAAGACGTTGGCTTTGTTGGATGATTTTAACAGATTCAGACACTTCGCTCCTGCGGAGCGACGTGCTAAGATGGCCTGCCTGGACCGGTATCAACTCCGGGGTAGATCAATAGTGCTAAGAACGATGACGAGTAGACCGCTAGCATACATCCGAAATTTTTCGATTATCGCCCATATCGACCATGGGAAGTCGACGCTGGCCGATCGCTTTATTCAGGTTTGCGGGGGACTTTCTGAGCGCGAGATGAAAGAACAAGTGCTTGATTCGATGGATATTGAGCGTGAACGCGGGATTACGATCAAGGCGCAGAGTGTTACGTTAACCTGGAAAGCGAAAGACGATGAGATCTATCAGCTGAATTTTATTGATACGCCAGGCCATGTCGATTTTTCCTATGAGGTTTCGCGCTCTCTCTCGGCTTGTGAGGGAGCTTTGTTGGTGGTCGATGCGGGCCAAGGTGTTGAGGCGCAAACGGTGGCGACGTGTTACACAGCCATCGATCAAGGTTTGATGGTGTTGCCCGTGATTAATAAAATTGATTTACCGCAAGCCGATCCCGATCGCGTGATTCAGGAAATTGAAGACGTGATTGGCATCGAGGCAAAAGACGCGGTGCGCGTGAGTGCGAAAATGGGCACCGGAATTTCTGAATTGTTGGAGCAATTGATCGCGAAAATTCCACCGCCAACAGGAGACCGTGAAGCGCCGTTGCAGGCGTTAATCATCGATTCTTGGTTTGATAGTTACTTGGGCGTGGTTTCCTTAGTTCGAATTGTTCAAGGCACTTTGCGTGTCGGTGAAAAAATACGCGTGATGTCCACCAAGAAAGATTATTACGCGGATAAATTAGGTCGATTCACACCAAAATCGCAACCGTTAGAAGAATTGAGTGCGGGCGATGTTGGCTTTGTGATTGCGAGTATTAAAGATATTTTTGGAGCGCCGGTAGGTGACACGCTGACTGGAGCCAATCGTCCGGCTGTCGGTTCGCTGCCGGGATTCAAACAAGTGAAACCGCAAGTTTATGCGGGATTATTCCCAATTGACGCCGATGATTTTGAGGCTTTTCGAGAAGCCCTGGCAAAATTACGCTTGAATGATGCCGCACTTTTTTATGAGCCCGAATCTTCCGATGCCTTGGGATTTGGTTTTCGCTGTGGTTTTTTAGGTTTGCTGCACATGGAGATTGTGCAAGAGCGGCTAGAGCGAGAATATAATTTAAATCTCATTACCACGGCGCCAACGGTTGTTTACGAAGTGTTGACGCGTTCGGGCGAAACATTTCATGTGGATAATCCCAGTCAATTACCTGATGTAACTAAAATTGAAGAAATACGCGAGCCGATAGCGGTGGCAAATATGTTAGTGCCCCAAGCGCACTTGGGCTCAGTGATTACCTTGTGTATTGAAAAACGTGGGGTGCAGAAGAAATTGAATTACCTGAGTAACCAGGTTGCATTAACCTATGAAATGCCGATGAGTGAAGTGGTGTTGGACTTTTTCGATCGCTTGAAGTCAGTGAGTCGGGGCTACGCGTCATTGGATTATAGTTTTGACCATTTTCAAGCGTCGGATTTGGTGCAATTGGATCTCTTAATTAACGGCGAAAAAGTGGATGCCTTGGCATGTATTGTCCATCGCGATCACGCATTTTCGCGCGGGCGAGAATTAACCGAACGACTCAAAGAGCTTATTCCGAGGCAAATGTTTGAGGTGGCGATTCAAGCATCGATCGGGGCTAAGATCATCGCGCGCTCGACCGTAAAAGCATTACGAAAAAACGTTACGGCGAAATGTTATGG
>CAYGED010000017.1:0-7667 GCA_964348555.1 uncultured Coxiellaceae bacterium | reverse complement strand
CGGAAAAAAACGGATGAAACAAGTGGGTAAAGTGTCGATTCCGCAGGAAGCATTTTTAGCCGTGTTGAAAGTGAACAAATAAATGGTGGGTTTTGCATTTTTTCTTACGTGTGCCATTGGGTTAACGGGGATCATTTGTTTGTACGATTATTTCATCTGGCGAAAGCGGCGCAACAAACATCAGCGCATTCCTAAATTCGTTGAATTTTCGCGAGCCTTTTTTCCAATTTTGTTGGCTGTTTTTATCTTGCGATCTTTCATTATTCAACCCTATCGTGTTCCCACGGGTTCGCTTGAGCCGACGGTCATGCCGGGGGATTTTATCGCCGTGGCGCAATACGCCTATGGGATTCGTTTTCCGATTGGTAATGCCAAAATCATTTCCACGGGTGAGCCTAAGCGAGGTGATATTGCGTTGTTTCGGTGGCCTAAGCGTCCCGATATTATCTTCGTGAAACGGGTGATTGGCTTGCCGGGCGATAGCATTGTCTACAAAAACAAGGTTCTTTATATCAACGGAAAAGAAGCCACTCAACAATTTATTTCCAAAGTGGTTGATGAAAATGAATGGGGTTATCAGCGTAAAGTGTACCTGAAAGAAGAGGACTTGGATGGGATCAAACACGAGATTTACGTACAACAGAGCGGCGGTGAAACACAGGACTATGATTTGATCGTGCCCAAAGGAGCGTATTTTATGATGGGGGACAATCGAGATAACAGCGACGACAGCCGGCAATGGGGATTTGTTCCCGAAAAAGATTTAATTGGAAAGGCTTTTGTTGTGTGGATGAGTTGGGATGCGGAGCATCACACTATTCGTTGGCATCGCATCGGCACCACTTTGCATTGATCGCTACGCTTGATAGGATAGGATCATGACAAATTTGAAACCGTTGATAGAAAAATTAGGGCACTCCTTTCAAGATGAGCAGCTGTTGGAGCATGCGTTGAGGCATCGCAGTTTGGGCGCTGACAATAATGAACGCCTGGAATTTTTGGGCGATGCGGTGCTGGGCTTTGTCATTACCGAAGAGCTTTATCGACGTCATCCAACAGCACGCGAAGGTGAATTAAGTCGGATGCGCGCGTCAGTGGTGAATGGTGATGTCTTGGCACAATTGGCGATGGACCTTAGCATCAGTGATTATTTGCGTTTAGGAATTGGCGAACAGAAAAGTGGTGGTCAGCGCAGGCATTCGATTTTAGCCGATACGATGGAGGCTTTGGTGGGTGCGATTTTTATTGATGGGGGAATTGGGGCTTGTCGGCAATGTATTTTAAATTGGTACGGTGAACGTGTTGACGATTTATCAACATTAGAGCCAAAAAAAGATCCTAAATCGCGACTTCAGGAATGGTTGCAAGCGCGTAAATTACCTTTACCCGATTATAAAGCGAAAATTTCTGGTGAGGCGCATGCGCAAACGTTTACAGTGACCTGCTTTGTGGAAGGCTTGCCTCATAAAACAAAAGGGATTAGCACGACACGTCGTCGGGCTGAGCAAGTTGCAGCGGAACGATTTTTGGAACTCGTGAATGAATAAAATCACACGGTGTGGGTATGTTGCGATTGTTGGACGGCCCAATGTGGGTAAGTCGACATTATTGAACTACCTTCTAGGGCAAAAAATCAGTATTACTTCACGAAAACCACAAACAACTCGCTATCAAATTCTCGGTATTAAAACAAAAGACGACACTCAAGTGATCTACGTCGATACGCCAGGTCTTCATTGGGGGGCGCGTGGTGCGTTGAATCGTTATCTGAATCGAACGGCACAAACGGCTTTACAGTCGGTTGACGTGGTTATTTTTGTGATTGAGGTTGATCATTTTCATTCGATGGATGATCAATGGGTGTTGGAGAAATTAAAAAAAATCAATATTCCCGTATTACTAGTCATTAATAAAATTGACAAAATAAAAAATAGAGAACGGCTGTTGCCTTTCATGGAAAAATTGTCGCGTGATTATTCTTTTAAAAACATCATTCCCATCTCGGCGAAAACAGGAGAACAAGTTGACACAGTAGAACAAGCAGTCATGGCTTGTTTGTCTGAAGGTCCCTATCAGTTTCCGCCGGATCAGGTTACGGATCGAGGTGATCAATTCATGGCGACTGAAATTATTCGAGAGAAAGCGATGCGCCAACTGGGCCAGGAACTTCCTTATGCGCTGGCCGTCACGCTTGTTTTATTTGAACGCGAACCAACCATTACTCGAATTTCCGCAGTCATTTGGGTGGAAAAAGACAGTCAAAAAGGAATTGTTATTGGAAAAGGTGGAGAGCGCTTAAAAAAGATTGGCACGCAAGCACGGTTGTCCTTAGAAAAAATATTTGAAGAAAAAGTTTTTTTACAGCTCTGGGTAAAAGTGAAAAGTCATTGGTCCGGCAACGCGCAGTTGCTTAAAGAATTAGGGTTTGAATAATGGCCCATCGCGTGACACTGGAGCCCGCTTTTGTGTTGCATCGTCGAGCCTACAGTAACTCCAGTTGGATTGTCGATTTATTTACGGTGAATTTTGGGCGAGTGTCGGCCTTAGCTCGAAGTGCTCGCGGTCCAAAGTCGAGATACAAAGGGATTTTAGAAATGTTTTCGCCTTTGCTTGTGTCGTGGACTGGGCAGCGCGATTTAAAGCTATTGGGACCGGTCGAATTGATGGGCATGCCGTATTTGCTGGATCGTGAACAGTTATTATGTGGGTTTTATTTAAATGAATTATTGATGCGATTATTGCAAAAAGAGGACGCCTACGCCCATTTATTTAATTATTATCAGCAGACGTTAAACCGTCTGGGCAGTCAACAACAACCCTGTCAGATTACGTTGCGGATTTTTGAAAAATGTTTGTTGAATGAATTGGGATATGGTTTGCCTTTGCATCAGGATGCCGAGACAAAGTTGCCCATTGAACCGGAATTTTACTATGAGTACACGCTCGATCAAGGGTTTTTTCGTTGTGTCAATCAGAAAAACGTATCAAACGTGTTTACAGGAAAAAGTTTGTTGGCGTTGAGAGATGAAAATTTTGAGGACGAAAATACGTGGGATGACGCAAAGCGATTGATGCGTTTAGCATTCAGTTGCCTTTTAGGTGGGCGAGTGATCAAAAGCCGCGAACTTTGGGCATAAAAAGCAAAGGGAGTGCGCTGCTTGACAGCGAGATAAATTGTTCGCCATACTTTGAGGCAATCGAGAATTAAGGATTTTTAAATGATTCGATTAGGGGTCAATATCGATCACATCGCCACGCTACGTCAAGTGCGAGGAACGGATTATCCGGATCCGGTGGAAGCGGCGTTGATTGCAATCGAAGCGGGCGCTGACGAAATTACGCTGCATCTTCGAGAAGATCGCCGCCACATTCAAGATGACGATGTGCTTCGCATGAAGCGCGCCATCAAAGTGCCCATGAATCTGGAATTGGCGATGAACGAAGACGTGATCCAGATTGCAGAATCCATTAAACCGACGCATTGTTGTGTGGTTCCCGAGAAACGAGAAGAGTTGACCACGGAGGGTGGATTGGATGTGCTTAAGCATCAGCAAGAAGTGGCGGCGCTTTGCAAACGCTTAAAAAAAGCGGAAATTATCACTTCACTGTTTATCGATCCCAATAAAGCGCAAGTCGATGCCGCAGTTGCTTGCGCGGCACCCGCCATTGAAATTCACACGGGACATTTTGCCAATGCTAAATCGGATCAAGAGCGTCGCGAGACATTGGCTCAAATACACGAGACCGCCGAATATGCAGCGGAAAAAGGGTTAATCGTCAATGCTGGCCATGGGCTCACGATTCATAACGTCCAACCCATTGCGGCCATTCCAGTGATTCAAACATTAAATATAGGCCACAGTTTAATTGCACGGGCCGTGCTGATGGGTTTGGCGCAAGCCGTGCAAGAAATGAAAACCATCATGATGGGTGCGCGTTAGCTTCGGTAATGTTACCTCTATGCGAGGAGGGGTGTTCAAGGGGAGGCGAATCGAAATAAAGGTAAATTCGAAGACTTTGCCCTCCAGATCATCCACCAATCATTATCTTCGGGGTATGATTTCTTAAGAGAACAGCTTAATATAGAGATGGAACCCAGGGGGTATATTGATGAGACCGTCAGAAGCACTGCGATTACATCGCAAAGAAATTCGTCAAATTGTTGAAGAACATCATGCCCACAATCCTCGTGTTTTTGGATCGGTATTGCATGGAACTGATATTGACGGAAGTGATCTGGATTTGTTGGTCGAGCCCACTGCAAAAACGACCTTAATGGATATTGGTGCAATTCGTTACAAATTGCATGAATTACTCGGTGTCACTGTTGACGTGTTAACACCAAAAGCCCTACCGGCTCGTTTCAAAGCACAGGTTTTGTCCGAGGCTGCTCCTGTATGAGCAATGAACGTCAATGTCGAATACCGGAATATCTGGAACACATACTGGATGCGATCAATCGAATCAAACAATACACTGAAGACATAGTTGAGCATGTTTTTCTAGAAAATGAGTTGGTTCAAGATGCTGTTATTCGTAATATTGAAATTATCGGTGAAGCTTGTCGCAATATTGATCGTCATTACCCAGAATTTGCGGAAAATTATCATGATTTTCCTCTTCGTATCGCTTATGAAATGCGAAATGTTTTGGCGCATGGATATTTTCAAATTGATTTAGAAATTGTGTGGGCAACCATAGAAAATGATTTGCCAAAGTTAGAAAAACAAGTTAAAAAAATTCTAAAAAATTTTCACACAGGATGAATAAAGTGAGCCTGAATTTTGGATAAGCCTAAAATTCCGATTCAATGCTGAGGCGAAAAAATCTGCTTTTATCATCACATCAAACCAACTCGTATTTTCCGTCCGAATGAAAGACCAGCACGCTGGGGGCGTGGTGCCAGGCGCCCAGCACGACGCGTTTGGCGGGCTGAGCATTCACTGTTAGCTTATGAATGCCGGGGCGATGGGTGTGTCCGTGAATGAGTAGTTGCGTTTCGTTGCGGGTCATGAATTCAATCACCTCTTCATCAGTTACGTCGGTGATGTAGCTGGGCGTCAATCGATTGTGTTCGCGGCTTCTTTCGCGCAATCGGTTGGCGAATTTTCGGCGAAACGACAAAGGTATGCTTAAAAATAATTTTTGGATCCACCATTTCCCGACTTTTTTTCGATAAGCTTGATGTTTTTTATCCAGTGTACACAAACGATCGCCATGGGTTAACAGAACGCGTCTTCCATAAAGCGTGATGACGCTGGGATCAGGGAGTAATTGAACGCCCGACCGTTTCGAAAATTTTTGTCCGATCAAGAAATCACGATTTCCGTGCATGAAATAAATCGGAATACCTTTGCTCGCGAGTGCATTGAGTTGATGAGTCATTTGTTGATGAAAGGGAGTTTCATCGTCATCGCCAACCCAAGCTTCAAACAAGTCTCCCAAGATATAGACGGCGTCCGCCTCGGGGGCTTTTTGTTGCAGGAAGGTTTCAAAAGCATTTCGAGTGCTCTGGTTTGACTCGTCGAGGTGCAAGTCTGATATGAACAGGGTATGGGCCATGGTCGCTCGTTTGATTTGCCAAGGAAAGTTGTCATAATAGTGGCTTTTAAGTACCGATGGAAGAGCCTGTTCATGAAAACGCGATTCGCACCAAGCCCGACTGGGCTGATTCATTTGGGTAATGCGCGTACAGCGCTTTTTAACTACTTATTTTCACAAGGTGAAGGAAAGGTATTCCTCCTGCGAATCGAGGATACCGATTTGGAACGATCGAAAGAGACCTTTGATTCTGCTTTGCAAAACGATTTGCGCTGGCTGGGTTTAAATTGGCAGGAAGGTCCGGGCAAAGAGGGCGGTGTGGGCCCGTATCACCAATCGAAGCGACAGTCGATTTATAACGATTATTACCATCGACTCGAAGCAGCGGGTGATGTTTATCCTTGCTTTTGCAGCCAAGACCAATTAGCGCTGGCGAGAAAAGTGCAACGCGCCGCTGGAAAACCGCCACGCTACCCGGGAACGTGTCGTTCACTTTCTCCAGAAGCAATTAAAAAAAGAATATCCGATGGTGAGAAGCCAACATTGCGGTTTTTTATGCCGGATAATGAAGTGGTTGTTTTTGACGATTTAGTGCGAGGTGAACAACGATTTAATACCAGCGATATTGGCGATTTCGTCATTCGTCGTGCAGACGGGACCTCGCCATTTTTATTTTGCAGTGTTATCGATGATGCCTTGATGGGCGTGACGCATATTTTACGTGGTGAAGACCACCTGACCAACACGCCGCGTCAATTATTAATTTTAAAGGCTTTGGGTTTTGAAGCGCCGCGATACGGACATATTTCATTAATTGTTGGGGCGGATGGCAGTCCCTTATCAAAACGCCATGGGAGTCGGAGTATTCAAGAATTACGCGAATCCGGCTATTTGCCACTCGCGGTTATTAACTACATGGCGCGATTGGGGCATTACTACTCTACGGATGCCTATTTATCGCTTGAAGCATTGGCAAAACAATTTAAAATAGAATCTTTGAGCAAATCACCCGCAAAATTTAATGCTGCGCAATTGGATTATTGGCAAAAAATCGCTATCGAACATTTAACGAAAGAAGCATTTTTACAATGGATCAATCGCGATGGACCAATGCCTATTCCCCACGATCAGCAGGATTTATTCATTGAAACCATCAAGCCGAATGTTCAGTTTCCACAAGATGTTCGCTTCTGGGTGGATGTTTGTTTCGGTGAAACACTGGAATGGAACGACGAGCAAAAACAAGCGTTGTACGAAGCGGGTACGCCTTATTTTGACGAAGCACTGTTGGCGTTTGAACAAAAAGGTCTTGATATCAAGGCCGTGATGGAGCAAGTGAAATCAACATTGGGTCTCAAAGGGCCGGCGTTATTTAAGCCAATGCGAGTGGCGTTGACGAGTTCTGAACATGGGCCGGAATTGGCGAAATTGGCTGCTTTGCTCGGATTAGAAAGAATCAAGAAAAGACTGGTGGCGGCGAAATTATTGATGGGTGTGAATTTGTGATTGCCATTTATAATAGTTTGACAAAAAAGAAAGAACCATTAAAACCGATAACACCGGGACAAATTGGCATTTATGTTTGTGGCATGACGGTTTATGATTATTGCCACATAGGTCATGCGCGATCGTGGGTTGTGTTTGATATGATTATTCGCTATTTGCGGGAGCGTGGGCTCAACGTCATTTATGTGAAAAATATCACTGACATCGATGACAAAATTATTAATCGCGCCAATGAAAATAAAGAAGACTGGCAGGTGTTAACGGAACGATTTATTCAGGCGTATCGAGAAGACGAGGCCGCGTTAGGTGTTTCACCACCAACCCATCAACCCAGAGCGACAGCATATATTCCGAAAATTATCTCGCTGATTGAAAAATTAATCGAAAAAGAATACGCCTATGTGGGAGACAACGGAGACGTTTACTTTAATGTTCGTCGGTTTAAAGACTATGGTAAATTGTCGCATCGAGATATTGAGCAATTGCGCGCGGGCACTCGGATTGATATTAACGAGAATAAACGCGATGCTCTTGATTTCGTGTTGTGGAAACTTTCAAAACCGAATGAACCCAAATGGTTGTCCCCTTGGGGTGAAGGGCGTCCCGGTTGGCACATTGAG